>NZ_JAQVGQ010000078.1 GCF_028696615.1 Immundisolibacter sp.
GTGGCCGTTACGAAGCCCGACACTGGCCGGACGGTTCGCTCGTCACGTCCTGCCAAACCCTGCCGATCGACCACCAGGAGGAAAGCGAATGAGCAACGTCATCGACCACCCCGCCGCCCAGCCCGTGCCCGCCGTGGACTGCACCGACGCCATGCAAGCCAGCGTGGCGGACCTGCGCGCCGCCGCCGGCCTGCTGCACACCGTCGCCCGGCACACCCGCCAGCCGCTCGACCCCGAAGCGCTGTTCTTCGTCGCCCGCGTCGCCAGCGCCCAAGCCGATGACCTTGACTACATCGCCGACCTGTGGCGCCGGCTGCCGGCCGACCCGCTGCTGCCGGACCACCGCGCCGCCATCGCCGGCCACGTCGCCACGCTGCGCCAGCACGCCGAGCACTTGGGCGACTGTGGAGACGTGGCCGACACCTGCCCGCCGAGCCGCGCGCACGTGGCCGCCACCTGCGCCGCCCTGCTGGCCACCGCCGACGCCCTGTCCACGGGCAACGAAGCCGCGTGGACCGCCTGCCGGACACAACCCGCACCGGCCGCCTGACCGGCCGCCGCCCGAAAAATCAAAATTCGGCCCGTGGGGGTGGAACTCCCCGCGCGCTCGGCCGTGGGCGGGGGTGGGGGTGGGTGCGCCCGCTGCCCGCCCGCCGCGCGCCCACGCAGCGCGCCACGCGCACCGCATGCTTACCCCGTTACCGCGTAACGTCTAGCCTTTCGTTACCGCGTAACAGGATGGTGACATGAGCAAGTCAGCGGCAGAGCGGCAACGGGCATACCGCCAACGGCGCGCGCTGGCCGGCGACAACGGCGAACGGCGGTTATCGACCTGGTTGCCGACCGGCGCGGCGCTGGCGCTCGGGCGCTTGGCCCGGCACCGCGGCGTCAGTCAGCGCCAGGCGCTGGAACAGATCATCGCGCAGGCCGAAACCGAGGCGCTGGCGACGCTGAACGACGCCGAGCTTGAAAGCTACCTGCACCCGCCATCCGTTACGCGGTAACGGCACCGCCCGGACTGCTGCGCCCGCCCCTCAGTCCGGCGCGTCATCGATGCTGAACGGTTCCAGCGCCCGGCCCGTGGCCGGATCGACCGCCCGCACCGGCCGCCCGTATTCGTCAATGCCGACGCCCGGCCCGTAACCGTTCGGCTGCACCTTCACCCCGCCCGGCACCGCCTGCCCGTCATCGGTTTGGAACTCGAACGGCCGCCCGTACCGGTCGGCGTGCTGGCCCGGCCCGTAGGTATTTTGACCCTCCCAGGCCAGCACCACGCCGCTGAACAACGCCAAGAACACCGCGCCCCATCGTTTCATTGCCGCCCCCGATTCGGTATCAGGTCATTGAATGCCCCCGAGCGCTGTCCGGCCTGATCCTGTGCCACTCCTTCGCGGTCATGCGTCACAGTTCGGATGGGTGCTTCATAGGCCAGCGGGCGGTGCAGGGAGTGCCGATAGTGGACGCCGGATATCGAAGTGGCATCCACCAATTCGCCGCGCCAGCGGTCCAAGTAAAAAAGTCCGCGGTCGCCCTCGAACCGAAACAACCACCCCGCCCACAGCGCCAGGCCGACAATCACCACCATCCACGCCACGTGCAGCCCCACAATCACCCGTATTGGCATCCCTGACCTCCCGTTTGGCTTGTCCTGCTTACCGGTTCGTTTACCGCGGGCGGGCTACAGATAGCACCGGCAATTCGGCGTCGATGCGTGGCTGTGCCCACCGCTCCCCATAGGTGTTGATTTCGGTGCCGTCATCGAACCATGCCGGCGTGCCGATGGCGTAGGCGTGCCGCTCGATTAACCGCCGATCAGCGGCCGACACCGGCGGCGCCTGCCGTTCGCCAGCGCCACCCTTGCCCACACCGTGACGCGCTGCCCACGAGCCCTCGACTGCAAGTATTTCTTCCAAGCAACGCAGGTCAGCCACATCCACCAGGCGCCCCGGAATAGCCACTTCGCCGTCTTTCACAACCGCAAACTGGGCGTCGGGGTGGCGCAACAGGGCATCCGGCGATTCGCCCTCCCACAGCCAGTCATCATCCGTCGGCCACGACTCCGGCCACAGCAGCGCCCGCGTGCGCTGCCACACCTCAGCGGCTTCCGGTAGCGCGAGCGCGGGCAGATCCCCATCGATGCGCATCGCCGTCCACCGTTCCCCGTGGGTGTTTAGCCTGCCGCCGTTGCTCAGTTGCACGCTAGCGCCAACGCGGGCGGCCCAACGCTCCAAGGCCCGGAAGTCGGCGGGGTAGGTCATCGGGAGCAGTGCCGGCAACGCGTTCTTGGTCAGCGGGCGCACGGGCAGGGTGGATGCGGGTGCGTCAGGCGCTCGCATGCCCTGTCCAAGCCTCGCGCGCACGGCCTGTGCCCAGCGTTCAGCATCAACGTGTGCAGTTTGCGCGTCGCGTTGCAACGACACCCGCTCGGTCGGATTGCTCGTGTCCTGTGCGAGCTGGTCGAAGGTCACCGCTCGGCGCAGCGCCGCTAACTCGCGCTGGCTAGCAGCGTGCGCGGAGCCGTTGTCCGGCGGATAGGTTCGCGCCGCAGGTGTGAGCGCTGCGGCATCACTGGCCGGGCTTTCCGATTGGGCACCGTTCGACCCTTGAGTTGCAGGGTCAGCGCCGGCCAGCTCGTCGGTAGGCGGTGCGGCATTGCGAGCCAATCCCGTGCGGTTCGGCGACTTCTGAAATCCCGAGTCGCCGAATATCACGCTGCCTTGATACATGCCCAGCGCCGTGACGATCAGCGGCACCAGAATGGAGTGCCCGCCGTAGCCGATCATCCACAGCCCGAAGAACGCCAGCACATACGACGCCTGCCGGTGACGCACCGGCCAAGGCACAAGCGCGTATGAACTGAACCGATCTTCCGTTTTGGCCCCTGCAAGAACGCCCGCGAGAAGACCGATCACGACGCTCAGCGTCCATACACCCCAGCCAGCCCAAGGCAACCATGCGGGGCCGTTAAAAAGCGCAACTTGGCTGCGGTGCGGCGGATACCAAAAGCCGGTGAATAGGCCCCATGCAATGTAACTGGCAGCGATCGCGTGCCAAATCGCGATGGCTTCGACACTCCGGTTACGGTTGTGGCTGATTGCCGCGAAGATCGGCCAAAGTAGGATCAGCCACGGTAAGCCGAGAAATTTGAAGAGCTGCCACGCGAGCAGCCAGAGACCTACGGTCACGCCAGCAATCAGGGTTTGCATGGCGACAAGCTGCAAGTGCTGCACGCTGCGCTTCTCCCTTTTGTCGAATTGGGTTTTTTGCTTCTGACAGGGACTTGCAGGCCACCGCCGAACCCTTGCGCCAGGCCACCGAAGCCGCCTGGGCCGCCAGCCGGACGCAACCCGCACCGGCCGCCTGACCGGCCCCGATCCGAAAAATCAAAATTCGGCCCGTGGGGGTGGAACTCCCCGCGCGCTCGGCCGTGGGCGGGGGTGGGGGTGGCGCGCCCGGGCCGCGCCGCCGCGCGCCGATGGCGCATCACAAATCGACGTACACGAACCCGCCGTCCGGCTTCACGCACACGGCGTTCTCGGACGTGAAATAGAACCGGCAGACCAGCGTGTTGCCCTTGTCGCCGCGCAGCAGGCCGGTCGAGTCGGCGGGCACCTGCGGCACGAAGGCGGGCGCCGACGTATGTGCAGTGCCGGAGAACAATTGGCCGTCGGCGGACATGCCGGAGAAATGCGTCGTCTGCCTGCCGCCCAGCGTGATGCCGACCTGCGGTCGGCTACCGGGAATGCGGCCGGTAAACGTCTCGCCCGTGCTTGGGTCGGTGATCGTCAGTACCTGCTCGCGAAATCTCGGCCGCTCCAGCTTCACCGGCATCGGTTTGCTATCGACTAGGTTGGTCGCTACTGGCTGCCGGGCGTTGGCGCACCCGCCCAGCACTACCACCACCAGCCCCCACGCTGGAATCCTTGCCACTGGCGTGCCTCAGTAGTCCGAAGGGTCGTAGGGCTGCATCGTGTCGGTGTCGAGTCCGCGACTGCGATCCCGCGTCAACGACTTACCGCCGCCCGGCCCGATGGACTGACCACCACCGGGGCCGATGGATTGCCCGCCGCCCGGCCCGATCGACAGCCCACCACTGGGGCCGATAGATCGCCCGCCGCCCGGTCCGATGGACTGACCGCCACCAGGGCCGATGGAATCACACCCGCCGGGGCCGATTGATCCCGGCTCGCAGTCGCGCCAGCCTTGGCCAAGGGCCACCGCCGGTGCCACTAGCAGCAGCACCAGCATCAATCCTTCGCACCGTCGCATCTTGAATCTCCTAGCCGTTGCCCAGGCTACCGCGCCTGCCTGACGCCATACCGAAAACCCCGCCGCAGCGCGCCCCGCAAACCCGCATAACTGCGCGGTGGCCGAAGGCCGTTTCAGGGTATACCGAAAACAGTCGTTTTTGGTACGATGCCGGCACCTTCACCACCAGCGAGGAAACCGGCCATGACCGCCAAGCGCTGCGCCCTGTACCTGCGCGTTTCCACCGACGGTCAGACTACCCTGAACCAGCGCCGCGAGCTTGAAGCCGTCGCCGAGCGGGCCGGGTGGCAGATCGTCGAAGTCTATGAGGACGCGGGCGTCAGCGGTGCCAAGGGCCGCGACCAGCGCCCGGCCTTCGACCGGCTGCTGAAAGACGCCGCCCGGCGCCGCTTCGACCTGATCGCCGCCTGGTCGGTCGATCGGCTCGGCCGATCCTTGCAGCACCTGGTCGGCTTCCTCGACGAAGTGCACCAGCTCGGCGTTGACCTCTATCTGCACCAGCAGGGCATCGACACCACCACACCCGCGGGCAAGGCGCTGTTCCAGATGATGGGCGTCTTTGCCGAGTTCGAGCGGGCCATGATCCGCGAGCGCGTCCATGCCGGCCTGAACCGCGCCCGCTCGCAAGGCAAGCGTCTAGGCCGGCCGACCATCGACGCCGACAAGGCCGCCGCCATCACCGCCGCCCTGCGCACCGGTGGCGCTGGCCTGCACAAGATCGCCAAGGCGCACGGCGTCGGCGTGTCCACCGTGCAGCGCCTCAAGGCCGAGCTGACCGCCGCCTGACCCGCGGCGCCCGTCATTGCCCTGGTGAAGCTGCGCCGCGCCCGCGGCCGGCACCGACACGCGCCCACCGCCCGCCAGAACACCAGCCAAGCATCACCAGAAAGGGGAGGGGTGGCTTGAGCCGCGACGTTTGAGGCGCGCGCAGCGCCCGAATCGGGCGTTTTCTTTGATTTCCCTGAATAGGGCGCATCACTGCATGAGTGTGCACCACGGCACGCCGTGGGAAGGCAAGCGCCCCCGGCGGGGGGCGCGCGCCAGCGGGGGGAATCAAGAAAGGAGTAGACAAAAAATCGGTCTGACTTGCTCAGGACGGAATCTATCTAATAAAGAGTAAGAGAAAAGACCTTAAACACCGCGTGGCCCTGTTCCCGCTGGTCGGCCCCGGCCGCTGCGCGCATGTCGGCGCCAGTTCAAAACCTTGTTGCAAGGTCACCGCAGCGGTCACCGCAGGCCGTTTTCGTGGCCGGAACCCCGGCCTGAATCGACGCTAAGTGCTTGAGTTAAATGGTGGGCCGCGTAGGGCTCGAACCTACGACCCGCTGATTAAGAGTCAGCTGCTCTACCAACTGAGCTAGCGGCCCAATAACTCGTCTGCTGCAAACTGGGGTGAGCGATGGGGATCGAACCCACGACCACCGGATCCACAATCCGGGGCTCTACCGACTGAGCTACGCTCACCATTAAACACCTTCGGCAACGGCTGGCGCGCCCGGCAGGATTCGAACCTGCGACCGACGGCTTAGAAGGCCGTTGCTCTATCCTGGCTGAGCTACGGGCGCAGCGGACCCGAAACCTGCCGCGGCGAACTGGTCGGGGTAGAGAGATTCGAACTCCCGACATCCAGCACCCAAAGCTGGCGCGCTACCAGACTGCGCCATACCCCGAGAGTGCGCCCGGCCCGCCCCGTTGCGTGGGGCGCGAACTATACAGCGCCTCGCGCGGCCGGGTCAACGCGTCCCGGTGCGATTGCGCCGAGCTGGTAGAATCCGCCGCTGCTCGCAACTTCCACCTCTAATCGACTATCCAAATGGCCATCGAACGCACGCTCTCGATCATCAAACCCGACGCCGTCGCCAAGAACGTCATCGGCGCCATCTACTCCCGCTTCGAGCAAGCCGGGTTGAAGATCATCGCCGCGCGCATGGAGCACCTCACGCGCGAACGCGCCGAAGGTTTTTACGCCGTGCACCGCGAACGCCCTTTCTTCAATGACCTGGTCAGCTTCATGATCAGCGGCCCGGTGATGATCCAGGTGCTCGAGGGTGAGGATGCGGTCACCCGTCATCGTGAGCTGATGGGTGCCACCGATCCGGCCAAGGCGGCGCCGGGCACCATCCGTGCCGACTTTGCCAGCAGCATCGAGGAAAACGCCGTGCACGGCTCGGACAGCCTCGACAACGCCGCCACCGAGATCGCGTATTTCTTCACGCCCGACCAGATCTGCCCGCGCACCCGCTGATCTGTTCCTTCATTCATAAAGACCCTGCCTTGGATACGACCTGCCCCAAGACCAATCTGCTGGACCTGGACCGTCCGGGTCTGGCGGGTTTGCTGAGTCGGTTGGGCGAGAAGCCGTTTCGCGCCGACCAGCTGCTGCAGTGGCTGCACGCGCGCGGCTGCGACGATTTCGCCGCCATGACCAACCTCAGCAAGGCGCTGCGCGAGCGGCTGGGGCGGGAAGCGGAGGTCCGCGCGCCCGAGGTGCTGGCCGACCGCCTGGCGGCGGACGGCACGCGCAAGTGGTTGCTGGGTCTGCCCGGCGGCAGCGCGGTGGAGACGGTCTACATCCCGGAAACACGCCGCGGCACGCTGTGCGTGTCCTCGCAGGTCGGCTGCCAGCTGAACTGCAGTTTCTGTCAGACCGCCCGGCAGGGTTTCAACCGCAATCTCGGCGTGGGCGAGATCCTGGGGCAAATGTGGACCGCGAGCCGTCTGCTGCCGCCGCATCCGCTGCGCGAGAAGCCCATCACCAACGTGGTGTTCATGGGCATGGGCGAGCCGCTGCTGAACTTCGACAACGTGGTGGCGGCCATTCGCGTGCTGCTCGACGACTTGGCCTACGGCCTGTCCAAGCGGCGCGTCACGGTGAGCACCTCCGGTGTGGTGCCGATGATCGACCGCCTGCGCGAGGAATGCCCGGTGGCGCTCGCCGTGTCGCTGCATGCGCCGGACGATGCGCTGCGCGACGAGCTGGTGCCGCTGAACCGCCGCTATCCGATCGCCGAGCTGCTGGATGCCTGCCGGCGCTACGTAGCCGGCGACGAGCGGCGGCGGGTGACCTTCGAGTACACGCTGCTGGCCGGCGTGAACGATCACCCGGCGCAGGCCAAGGCGCTGGCCAAGTTGCTCTCGCGCGTGCCGGCGAAGGTGAATCTCATCCCCTACAACCCGGTGCCGGGACTGCCGTACGAAACCTCGCCGCCGCAGGCGGTGGCCGCGTTCCGGGACGAGGTGTTGCGACACGGCCTGGTGGCCACGGTGCGCAAGACCCGCGGCGACGGCATCGATGGCGCCTGCGGCCAGCTGGCCGGCAAGGTGCTGGCGCGCGAGCGGCGTCACATCGCCACGTCGCCGCTGACCTGATGTCGATGCGCACGCTCGCCGGCGTGGTTGTGGTGCTTGCGCTGCTCACCGGCTGCGCCGGCCGGCCGCGGGAGCCGGCGGTGCGTGATGCCGCCGGCGGTGAGCTGGCCATCGATCTGGACACTTGCAGCCGCGCCGCCGCCGATCCGGAACGCAAGCTCAGCAAGAAGGAACACCTGGCCGAGCTGCGGATGGCGCTAGGCGCCGGCTACATGCAGGAAGGCGCGCTCGATATCGCCTTGAAGGAGCTGGAAAAAAGCCTCGCCCTGAACCCGCGCAGCGCCGCGGCGCATGCCACCATGGCGCTGCTGCAGCTGCGGCTCGGCAAGCCGCAGGCGGCCGAGGAGCACTATCGGCGGGCTCTCGAGCTGGCGCCGAGCGATCCCGAGATCCACAACAACTACGGTGTTTATCTGTGTGGGCAGGGCCGCCCGCGCGAGGCCGATGCCCACTTCCGCTGCGCCATCGCCAACCCGCTGTACCGCACGCCGGCCATGGCCTATACCAATGCCGCCGAGTGCGCGCTGCGCCATGGCGGCGGTCCGCGGGTGGAAACCGATCTGCTGACCGCCTCGCAGCTGGATCCGTCGTTCGCGCCGGCCAGCCTGCTGCTGGCGCAGCTCAGCCTCGACAAGGGCGACGCGCGCGCGGCGCGCGCCCATCTGGCGCGCTACACGCGCAGCGCCGGGCAGACGCCGGCCGGGTTGGCGCTCGGCATCCGGGTCGAGACGGCGCTCGGTGACCTCGACCGGGCCGCCAGTTACCGCTTGCTGCTCAAAAACCGCTTTCCGGATTCGCCCGAGGCGCGCGAGCTGAACTGATGACGACCGAGCACGACAGCGAAACGCCACCGCCGCAGTCGTCGGTAGGCGAACGGCTACGCGCCGCCCGCACCGCGCGCGGCTGGTCGGTGGCGCAGGTGGCGGCGCGCCTGCGCATTCGCCCTGAACTGGTGCAGGCGCTGGAGAGTGACGATCACGCCGCGTTTGGCGCGCCCACCTATGCCCGCGGCCAGCTGCGCAACTACCTGCGCCTGCTGGGCCTGGACGAGCCGGCATCGCTGCAACAAACGCCGCCGGTGGCGCCCGCGCCGGGCAATCTGGCACGGCGCGCTCCGGAACTGCACCCGCGTCGGCCTTGGCTGGTGCGCCTGGGTGGGCTGGCGATCATCGGCGTGCTGGCCGTGCTCGGCGCGCAGTGGGCGAGGGACGGCCACCAGCCGACGCCAACAGCCGAACTCAGCCGACCGCCGGCCCCCGTTGTAGACGCGCCGGCCCCGGCTGTCGACACGGCGGCGCCGCCACCGGTGCCAGCCACCACGGCGGTTGCCGAGGTCGGGGCCAGGCGGCCGGCGCCAACGACGGCTGCCGAGTCGCCACGGGCTCCGGCGGCGCCGGCCGCGCCCGCCGACGGGCGTGACGAGCTGCGCCTGAGCACGCGGGCGGTCAGTTGGGTCGAGGTCACCGATCACACCGGCCAGCGTCTGGTGTACGAGCTGGTCAGCCCCGGCACGCCGCGCAGCGTGCGTGGCGTGCCGCCGCTACGGGTACTGCTCGGCAACGCGCCGGCGGTGGAGCTTCTCTATAATGGCGCGCCGGTTGCTTTGCCGGCCGGCCAGCACGTGGTGCGCTTGACGCTCGGCACGCCGCCGTCGACTGCCGCGCCGCCGCCCGCCGCGGCGCCGACCGCCACCACTCCCTAGACCTTCCAAGCATGGCTGCCAAGCTCCAGGCCGTCCGCGGCATGAATGACCTGTTGCCCGACGTCAGCCCCCGCTGGCGCGGCGTCGAACAGCGTCTGCAGGCGGTGCTGGGCCGCTACGGCTACGAGGAGATCCGCCTGCCGCTGGTGGAGCCGACCGCGCTGTTCGCACGCACCATCGGCGAGGTGACCGACATCGTCGAGAAGGAGATGTACACCTTCCTCGACCGCAACGGAGACAGCCTCACGCTGCGCCCGGAGGGCACCGCCGGGGTGGTGCGCGCCGGCATCGAGCACGGCCTGTTCCAGGGTCAAGTGCTGCGCTTGTGGTACCAGGGGCCGATGTTCCGCCACGAACGCCCGCAGCGCGGCCGCTACCGGCAGTTCCACCAGATTGGCGCCGAGTGCTTCGGTGGCGCCGAGCCGGAGCTCGACGCCGAACTGATCGCCATGACGGCGCAGTTCTGGCGCGAGCTTGGCCTGTCCGGCCTGCGCCTGGAGCTGAACTCGCTCGGCTCGCGCGAGGCGCGCGCCGCCTACCGCGCGCAGCTGCAGGCGTATTTTCGCGAGCACTACGCGGCGCTCGACGCCGACAGTCAGCGGCGCCTGGAGACCAACCCGCTGCGCATCCTCGACAGCAAGAACCCCGACCTGGCGGCGCTGATCGCCGCCGCTCCGAGCCTGCCCGAGCACCTGGATGCCGACTCGCGCGTGCATTTCGAGCGCTTGTGTGCGCTGCTGGATTCGCTCGGCGTGGCCTATACGGTCAACCCGCGCCTGGTGCGCGGGCTCGACTACTACGGGCGCACGGTGTTCGAGTGGGTCACCGACGCGCTCGGTGCGCAGGGCACGGTGTGCGCCGGCGGGCGCTACGACACCCTGGTCGAGCAGCTCGGCGGTCGGCCGACACCGGCCATCGGCTTCGCGCTGGGCCTGGAGCGCCTGCTGGACCTGCTCGGCGCGCAGGGCATCGATCCCGCGCCGCCGCGGCGCGTCTGGTACGTGGTGTCGACGCCGGGCGCCTGTCGCGCGCGGGCGCTGCAGCTCGCGCAGCAGCTGCGTGCCCAGCCGGACGCGCCCAGCGTGCTCATGGACCACGCCGGCGGCAATTTCGGCAAACAGATGCAGCGTGCCGACCGGGCCGGTGCCGAGGTGGCGCTGATCATCGGCGAGGACGAGCTGGCCGCCGGCACCGTCACCGTGCGCCTGCTGCGCGCCGCCCGGCCCACCCAGGAAACCGTGCCGCAGGACCAGGTGCGCGCCGCCGTCATCCGCCTTGCCTCCGAGACCCCCGCATGAGCACCGTCGACGACGATCAGATCGAACAACTGCGCCGCCTGTGGGACCGTTACGGCCGCCTGCTGGCGGTGGTGGCGGTGTTGCTGCTCGGTGGCGTGCTCGGCTGGCAGGCCTACGACGGCCACCGGCAGCGTCAGGCGGCCGCCGCCGCGGCGCTGTACGCGGCCTACCTGCAGCCGCCGGCCGGGCATAGCGCC
>NZ_JAQVGQ010000319.1 GCF_028696615.1 Immundisolibacter sp.
CGCCGCCGCCGGCCTGCCGCACGGCGGCGGCAAATCCGTGCTGCGCGCCGACCCGCACCTGCCAGCGGCGGACAAGGAGCGTCTGATCCGCGCCTTCGCCGCCGCGCTGCGCCACGAGCAGGCCTATATCGTCGGCCCCGACATGGGTACCGACGAGACCTGCATGGCCTGGGTCAAGGACGAGATCGGCCGCGCCGTGGGCCTGCCGGCGGCGCTCGGCGGCATTCCGCTGGATGAGATCGGCGCCACCGGCTGGGGTGTGTGCCATGCCACGCAGGTGGCGCTGGCCACGCTCGGACGGCCGCTCGAAGGCGCGCGCATCGTCGTGCAGGGCTTCGGTGCCGTCGGCCGGCATGCGGCGCGTTTTCTGGTGGCGCGCGGCGCGCGGGTGGTGGCGGCCGCAGATTCCGCCGGTGGCGTGCACGATCCGGCCGGGCTGGACGTGCAGCGTCTGTGCGCCATCAAGGACGCTGGCGGCAGCGTGACCAGCTACCCGGGCGCCGAGCGCATCGATGCCGGGCAGCTCATCGGTGTCGACTGCGAGGTGTGGATTCCGGCCGCGCGGCCGGACGTGCTGCACGCCGGCAACGTCGACCGTCTGCGCGCCGCGGTGGTGGTGGAAGGCGCCAACATCCCGGCCAGCGCCGAGGCCGAGCGCAGCCTGCACGCCCGCGGCGTGTGCGTGGTGCCGGATTTCATCGCCAACGCCGGCGGCGTGATCTGCGCCGCGCTCGAGCTGCAAGGCGCCACACCGGGCGCCGCGCTGGCGGTGGTCGAGGAGCGCATCACCGCCAACACCACTGCCGTGCTGGAACGCGCCCGCGCCGCCGGCTGCCCGCCGCGGCAGGCTGCCGAGGCGCTGGCACTCGAGCGCGTGCGCAGCGCCATGCACACCCGCCGCTGGGGGCTGTACTGAGAGCTTGTGAATTTTTCAAGCTCCGAGGCCGGCCAGGGATGGCCGGACGCGAATCGAGCCCGTAAGGGCTTGATTCGCGGGAGCCCGTCCGGGCGTGTACCGGACGGGCGACGCAAGAAATGCGCAGGACGCGCATTTCTTCACAAACCCTGAGAGCTTGTGAATTTTTCAAGCGCTCAGGCCGGCCAGGGATGGCCGGACGCGAATCGAGCCCGTAAGGGCTTGATTCGCGTGAGCCCGTCCGGGCGTGTACCGGACGGGCGACGCAAGAAATGCGCAGGACGCGCATTTCTTCACAAACCCTGAGGCGCGACCGGCAGGCGGTACGATGGAGCGGCGGACCGCATCCGCCACCATCGACAATCCAGCCAGAGGAGCCCCCCGATGAGTGCCGTATCCGCCCCCGGTTTCGTCGACGTGATCCGCGCCCGCCAGCCGCAGGTGGGCGACGCGGTGGCGCAGTTGTTCGCCGCCGCCTTCGCGCCCGGCGAGCTGCCGCTGAAGATCAAGCTGCTGATCGCGCTTGCCATCGACGCCGCCGGCCGCCACCCCAACGGCTGCCTGCACATCGCCGACATGGCGCGCGAGGCCGGCGCCACCGAGCGCGAGCTCGACGAGACGCTGGCCGTGATCGCCGCGCTGTGCGGAACCGGCGGTCTCGCGACGGCCTCCGGTGTGTTCCCGCAGCTGCGCGGCGCCGGTTTTGGCGGCGTGTGAAGGGCGAGGACACAGCCATGAGCGACGCCGTCACGCCGTTCAGCATCCACGTCGACGACGCCGTCATCGCCGCCCTGCACCGGCGGCTCGATCACACGCGCTGGCCGGAGCGCGAAACCGTCGACGACTGGTCGCAGGGTACGCCGCTGGCCTATGTGCAGGAGGTGTGCCGCTACTGGCGCGAACAGTACGACTGGCGCGAGCGCGAGCGGCGCCTGAACCGCTTCCCGCAGTTCCTGACCACGCTCGACGGGCTGCCGATCCACTTCATCCACCAGCGCTCGCCGCACCCGCGGGCGCTGCCGCTGCTGATCACGCACGGCTGGCCGGGGTCGGTGGTGGAGTTTCACAAGGTGATCGGGCCGCTGGTCGATCCCGTGGCGCACGGCGGCCGCGCCGAGGACGCGTTTCACGTGATCTGCCCGACGCTGCCGGGCTATGGCTTCTCGGGCAAGCCGACGCGGCCCGGTTGGGGCGTCGGCCGCATCGCCGAGGCCTGGGACCGCCTCATGCTGCGCCTGGGTTATGACCGCTACGTGGCGCAGGGCGGCGACTGGGGCGCGGCCATCACGGCCATGATCGGCCAGCAGAACCGCGGCCACTGCGCCGCCATCCACGTGAACATGCCGATCGTGGAGCCGGACCCGGCCACCATGAACGACCTCACGCCGCTCGAACAGGGCGCGCTGGAGGCATTCCGCTACTACACCGAGCAGGACTCGGGTTACTCGAAACAGCAGAGCACGCGCCCGCAGACGCTGGGCTACGGTCTTACCGATTCACCGGCCGGGCAGGCGGCGTGGATCCTCGAAAAATTCCGCGCCTGGACCGACTGCGACGGCCACCCGGAAAACGCGCTGACGCGCGACGAGATGCTCGACGACATCATGCTGTACTGGTGCACGGCCAGCGCCGCGTCGT
>NZ_JAQVGQ010000320.1 GCF_028696615.1 Immundisolibacter sp.
CGCATTACTTCAAGCGCCTGACCATGCTGCCGGCGTGGTTCGCCGACAACGGCCAGCCGCTGGACCGCTTCCAGGCGGCGGGCTGATGGCGGCCTCGGCCGCGGCGCTGTCGGGGCGCCGCGCGGCGCTGCTGTTCGGGCTGGTGATCGTGCTGTGGGGCGTCAACTGGCCGGTGATGAAGCTCGGCCTCACCGACATCCCGCCGCTGCACTTCGCGCTGCTGCGCATGCTGCTGGGGGCGATCACCATGTTCGCGGTGGCGGCGCTGGCCGGCGAGCTGCGCGTGCCGGCGCGGGCCGACTGGCCAATCGTGCTGTCGGTCGGCGTGCTGCAGATGGCCGGCTTCATGGCGCTCGGCTTTTTCGGCCTGCGCTACGTCGGCTCCGGGCGCGCGGCGATCCTCGCCTACACCACGCCGCTGTGGGTGCTGCCGCTGTCGGTGTGGGTGCTTGGCGAGCGCCTGACCGGCGCCAAGCTGCTGGCGTTTGCGCTCGGCCTGGCCGGCGTGGCGGTGCTGTTCAACCCGGCCGGCTTCGACTGGTCGGACCGCACGGTGCTGTTCGGCAACGGGCTGCTGCTGGCGGGCGCGGCGCTGTGGGCGGTGCAGATCGTGCACGTGCGCCGGCACCGCTGGGCCGGCACGCCGCTGTCGCTGGTGCCCTGGCAGCAGACGGTGGCGGTGGCGGTGCTGCTGCCGCTGGCGCTGATCTTCGAGCGCGACGCCGCGCTGCGCTGGACGCCGCAGTCGATCGCCATCCTGGCCTACAACGGCCCGCTCGCCACCGGCTTTTGCTTTTGGGCCATGCTCACCGTGACCCGCGCCCTGCCGGCGGTGACCACGTCGATCGGCTCGCTGGCGACGCCGGTGGTCGGCATGCTGGCCGGCGCGCTGTGGCTGCGCGAGCCGCTGTCGTGGACCAACACCGGCGGGTTGCTGCTGATCGGCGCGGCGGTGGCCACGCTGGCGCTCGGCGCGGCCCGGCCCGGGCGCGCCTGAAGGCGCAGCCCGGTTCGCGCCAAGACCCGGCGCATCATCGACTACACGGTTGACCCACCATGCCTGACGCCTTGTCACCCTTGGGGAGTTGCCGATGACCCTGGCCGCGGCCGTGTTGCTGCCCTG
The DNA here is from genome assembly GCF_028696615.1 of Immundisolibacter sp. Lineage (GTDB taxonomy): Bacteria > Pseudomonadota > Gammaproteobacteria > Immundisolibacterales > Immundisolibacteraceae > Immundisolibacter. Next base: position 1,124 of record NZ_JAQVGQ010000320.1, read on the forward strand.
GCTGGGGGCGGGCCTGCTGGCGGCGCAGGCCAACACCGCCCGCAACCGCTGCGCCTGGCTGGCGGCGGCGGTGACGGCGCTGGCCGGTCTGGCACTGGGCGCCAACGCACCGGCGGTGGCCGGCGGCGAGGTGGTGCGCGTGGCCTGGCCCTGGCTGCCCGAGCTTGGCGTGAATCTCGGCCTGCGCCTGGACGGCCTGGCGCTGCTGTTCTCGGGCCTGGTGCTGGGTATCGGCCTGGTGGTGGTGCTGTACGCGCGCTACTACCTGGCCGAAGACGAGCCGATGGCGCGCTTTTACGCGTTGTTGTTGGCCTTCATGGGCGCCATGCAGGGCGTGGTGCTGGCCGACAACCTGATCCTGCTGGTGGTGTTCTGGGAGCTGACCGGCCTGGCTTCGTTCCTGCTGATCGGCTTCTGGTCGCAGCGTGCCGACGCCCGCCAGGGCGCACGCATGGCGCTGACCATCACCGGCGCCGGCGGCCTGGCGCTGCTGGGCGGGGTGCTGCTGATCGGCGCCGCGGTCGGCTCCTATGATCTGGATGCGGTGCTGGCCGCCGGGCCGGCGCTGCGCGCACATCCTTACTATCTGCCGGCGCTGGTGCTGGTGCTGCTAGGGGCGTTCACCAAGTCGGCGCAGTTTCCGTTCCATTTTTGGCTGCCGCAGGCCATGGCCGCGCCTACCCCGGTGTCGGCCTATCTGCACTCGGCCACGCTGGTCAAGGCCGGCGTGTTCCTGCTGGCGCGCCTGTACCCGGCGCTGGGCGGCTCGGACGCCTGGTTCTACCTGGTCAGCGCCGCCGGCATGATCACGCTGCTCACCGGGGCGGTGCTGGCGCTGTTCCAGCACGACTTGAAGGGCCTGCTGGCGTACTCGACCATCAGTCACCTCGGCCTGGTGACGCTGCTGTTCGGCCTGGACCGGCCGCTGGCGGTGGTGGCGGGCGTGTTCCACATCATCAATCACGCCACCTTCAAGGCGTCGCTGTTTATGGCCGCCGGCATCATCGACCACGAGTGCGGCACGCGCGACATGCGTCGCCTGCGTGGACTGTTCCGGCCCATGCCGCACACCGCCATCCTGGCCATGACGGCCGCCGCGGCGATGGCCGGGGTGCCGCTGCTGAACGGCTTTCTGTCCAAGGAAATGTTCTTTGCCGAATCGCTGACGCTGGCCGAGCGCGGCATGGTCGGCTGGCTGCCGCCGCTGCTGGCCACCGCCGCCGGCCTGTTCAGCGTCGCCTACTCGGTGCGGTTCATCCACGACGTGTTCTTCAACGGCAAGACCGGCGATTTGCCGCGCGAGCCGCACGAGCCGGTGCGCTGGATGCGCGTGCCGGTCGAGCTGCTGGTGCTGCTGTGCGTGCTGGGGGGTGTGGCGCCGGCGGCGCCGGTGGCGCCGCTGCTCGATCTGGCCGCCGGCGCCGCG
>NZ_JAQVGQ010000321.1 GCF_028696615.1 Immundisolibacter sp.
CAACCGGCTGGCGGCGCATCCGGCATGAGCGGCCTCTCGCCCATCATCCTGGCCAAGCTCGCCAATGACGCCGGTTTCGTCGTCGAACTGGGCGAGGCGGGCGGCTGGCTGGCGTTCGCCATGCCCGGCCGCGATCTCAAGTTGTGGTTGCGCGCGCAGGACGCGACGCTGATCGCCGCGCTGTCGCGCCGCGACGTGCTGGCGGAGTTGCCCATCGGCGCGCCGTGGAGCGGGTCGCTTCCCGGTGGCGCGGCCGGTGCACGGCAGGTGGCCTCGCCCAACGACCTGCTGACGCTGCTGCACCGGGCGCGGGTACTGGAGCGCACGCTGCCCGACGCGCTGCTCACCCAATATCAGCAGACCACGGATCACATCGATGTCACCGAGGCCGAGGCGCTGGTGCGCCAGCGGCGCGGGCAAGTGCTATTCCGCCAGGGGTTGCTCGACTACTGGGGCGGGCGCTGCGCGATCAGCGGACTGGACGTGCCGGAGCTTTTGCGCGCCAGCCACGCCAAGCCATGGAAGGACGCGAGCGACGCCGAGCGGCTCGATGTGCACAACGGCCTGCTGCTGGCCGCGCATCTGGATGCCGCCTACGACCAGGGGCTGATCACGGTGCATCCGGACGGCCGGGTCGAACCCTCGCGGCGCCTGCCGCCGGCAGCGCTCGCCGTGCTGGGCCTGACCACGCCGCGGCGCGTACCCGGACTCACGGCCGCCCATGCACCGTTTTTGGCCTGGCACACGGCGCAGGTGTTCGTCCGCGGCGGCTGAAAAAGGGTCGGGACAGCCCTGTTCCAACGGTCAGCCGCCGGTGATCTCCTCGCGCAGCACGCGCTTGAGGACTTTGCCGGACGGATTGCGCGGCAGGCTGGCGCGCACCAGGAAGCGATCCGGCACCTTGAAGGCGGCCAGGCGCGCGCGGCAATGCGCGCGCAGCGCGTCCTCGTCGAGGCGGGCGCCCTCGCGCAGCACCACCAGCGCCAGCGGCCGCTCGCCCCAGCGCGCGTCGGGCACGCCGATGACGGCGCATTCGGCGACCTCGGGCAGCTCGTGGATGACGCGCTCGATTTCCGACGAGGCGATGTTCTCGCCGCCGGAGATGATCATGTCCTTGCGCCGGTCGGTCAGATACAGAAAGCCGTCCTGGTCGACGTAACCCACGTCACCGGTGCGGAAAAAGCCGTCCGCGAAAAAGCTCTCGGCGTTTTTCTGCCGCGCGTTCCAGTAGCCGGCGGTGACCTTGGGGCCGCGCAGGCACACCTCGCCGCTGGTGCCGGGCGGCAGGTCGGCGCCCAGCTCGTCCCGGATGCGCAGCTCGACATGCGCGGTCGGCCGCCCGGTCGAGCCGATCTTGGTGAGCTCGAAGCCGGCTTCCATCAGCGTGTCGCCGCCGCAGGTTTCGGTCAGTCCGTAGCCGTCGATGTAGCGCGCCTGGGTGAAATAGTCGGAGAACGCGCGGATGCGTGATTCGGGCGTCTTCTCGCCGCCGCCGACGCACCAGCGCAGGCTCGAGACGTCATAGCGCTCGCGCCCTTCGAAGGCGAGCACGCGCCCGGTCATCACCGGCGCCATCCAGGTGCAGTCGAGCCGCTCGGCGGCGATCGCGGCCAGCGTGGCCTCGGGGTCGAACTCGCGATGCACGCACAGTAGCCCGCCGTGCCACAGGACGTTCAGGCCCGGCAGGTCCATGCCGCCGACGTGGTAGAGCGGTCCGACCACGTTGCAGCGGCTGTGTGGCGACAGACCGAGCGCTAGGGCGTGGTCCATGTTCTTCCAGTAGAAGTTGCCGTAGCTGTGCGTGACGCCCTTGGGGTGGGCGGTGGTGCCCGAGGTGTACATCAGGCGCATCAGGTCCTGCGGACCGCGCGGCACCGGCGGCGGCGGGCTACCGCGGCCGAGCACGCGCGGGTCGCGCTGCGCGGCCTCGTCGAATACCAACACCGCGTCGGTGCCGCCGGCGCTGGCGGCGAGTTCCTCGTCCACGCACAGCAGCTTGGCGCCCGAGTCGGCGACGATGTAGGCCACTTCCTCGCGCGACAGGCGGTAATTGATGGGCAGGAACACCGCGCCCAGATACGAGGCGGCAAAGGCGATGTCGAGGTATGCCGCGCTGTTTTTCATCAGCAGCGCCACCACGTCGCCGGCGCCGATGCCGCGCGCCGCGAACAGCGCCGCGAGCGCCCGCAGGCGCGCGGCGAGATCGGCGTAGGTGATGCGCTCGCCCGCGTAGAGCACCGCCTCGCGCTGCGGGCTGACGCGGGCGTGGTAGTCGATGAAGGCGCTCAGGTTGACCATGTGTCTGCCCCGGTTGGAATCGGCAGTTGCCCTTTGCCCCAACACGCAGCGGGACACGCTCCCGTTGCGTGGAAATCAATAGCCGCGCGGCAGCCCAAGGTCATGCGTGGCAATGAAGTTCAGCACCATCTCCTCGGCCACCGGCGCGAACTTGAACAGCCGCGCGTCACGCCACAACCGCTCGAGGTGCGACTCGCGCGCGTAGCCCATGCCGCCGAGCGTCTGCATGGCGTGCTCGATG
>NZ_JAQVGQ010000322.1 GCF_028696615.1 Immundisolibacter sp.
GTTCCACCGGCAAACCCAAGGGCGTGCTGCACACCACCGGCGGCTACCTCACCTACGTGGCGATGACGCACAAGTACGTGTTCGACTACCACGACGGCGACGTGTATTGGTGCACGGCGGATGTCGGCTGGGTGACCGGCCACAGCTACATCGTCTACGGCCCGCTGGCGAATGGCGCCACCAGCCTGGTGTTCGAGGGCGTGCCGACGCACCCGACCCCGGCGCGCTTCTGGGAAGTGATCGACAAGCACCAGGTCAACATTTTTTACACGGCGCCGACTGCCATCCGCGCGCTGATGCGCGCCGGCGACGGGCCGGTCAAGTCCACTAGCCGCAAGAGCCTGCGCCTGCTGGGCTCGGTCGGCGAGCCGATCAACCCCGAGGCGTGGGAGTGGTACCACCGCGTGGTGGGTGAGGGGCGCTGCCCGATCGTCGACACCTGGTGGCAGACCGAGACCGGCGGCATTTTGATCTCACCGCTGCCGGGCGCGACGCCGCTGAAGCCGGGCTCGGCCACCCGGCCGCTGTTCGGCATCGAGCCCGCGCTGATGGACGCGAACGGCGAGGAACTCGAGGGCGCCGCCAGCGGCAACCTGGTCATGAAGCGCTCCTGGCCGGGCATGATGCGCAGCGTGTTCGGCGACCACCAGCGTTTCATCGACACGTATCTGAAAGCCTATCCCGGCTACTACTTCACCGGCGACGGCTGCCGGCGCGACGCCGACGGCTACTACTGGATCACCGGCCGCGTGGACGACGTGATCAACGTGTCCGGCCACCGCCTGGGCACGGCCGAGATCGAATCTGCACTGGTGCTGCACGAGGCGGTGGCCGAGGCCGCCGTGGTTGGCTACCCGCATGATCTGAAGGGTCAGGGCATCTATGCCTACGTGACGCTGATGGCGGGCATCGAGCCCAGCGAGGCGCTGCGCAAGGAGCTGGTCGACCTGGTGCGCAAGGAAATCGGCGCCATCGCCAGCCCCGACGTCATCCAGTGGGCGCCCGCCCTGCCCAAGACGCGCTCGGGCAAGATCATGCGCCGCATCCTGCGCAAGATTGCCGAGAACGATCTGTCCAACATCGGTGACACCACCACCCTGGCCGACCCGTCGGTGGTGGACGAGCTGGTGGCCCACCGGGGCGGGTGATGGGCGCGCAAACATAGGCGTGGTGGCCCTCGCGGCTGAAGCCGCTCCTACCTGCAAAAAAACCGTGTAGGAGCGGCTTCAGCCGCGAAAAAACCTTCAACCCGCAACCCTGGCCGCCTCCAGCAGTCGCGTCAGGCGCGCCACCGACACCGGTTGGCGCGTGCCGAGTGCCGGTGCGAACAGCTGCACGCGCAGTTCCTCCAGCAGCCAGCGCAGTTCGGCCAGCGCCGGCGTGGCGTGGGCCGGATAGTCCTGCCAGAACGCCTGCCACAGCGGCTGCAGCGACTGCCGGGCGGTGCGCTCGGCGGCCGGTTCGCGCTGCGCCCGCGCCAGGCGCAGCTGCGCGGCTTGCAGATACCGCGGCAGCTCGGTGAACCACTCCGGCGGCGTGTGTGCCAGAAAGCCCGTGTAAACCAGCCGCCCGAGCTGGTCGCGCAGATCGGCCACCACGTCGAGCAGGGCGAGCGTCGCCCGCTGGTCGAGCGCGCGCTCGAGCTCGCGCGCGCCGCGCAGCGTGTCGGCAAGCGCCTGCGTGAGCCGCGCGGCGATGCCCGGCAGGCGTTCGCGCAGCATCGCGGCGAGCTGCTCGAAGGCGCCGCCATCGCGCGGCGCGGCCGGTTCCACCCACACGCTGGCGAGGATGGCGCGCTCGAGCTGGCGCAGCAGGTCGGCCGGATCGCCCAGGCGCCGGTACAGCGCGGCCACGGGCGCCAGCGCCGCGGCGCCGGGCAGGTCTGCGGCGAGCGCGTGCGTGAGCAGCGCCAGCACGCCGCCGCGGTGGGCCGCTTGCGCGGCGGCCGGATCGTCGAACAGGCGCAGCGCGCAGCGTTCGCCCGCATCGACCAGCGCCGGGAAGCGCAGCAGCAGCGCGCCGCCGGGGCCGGGTAGGGTGACCTTCGCCGGCAAGGGGCCGAAATCCCAGGTAGTGATGCCGTCCCGCTCCAGCGCGTGCGCAGGGGAGGGCGCCGACTTCGGTAATCCTGCGGCGCCAAAGCGCGCCCGAAGCTGGGCGAGATCCCGCCCGGCGGCCAGCGGCGTGCCGTGGTCGTCGACGATCTCGACGCGCATCCGAAGATGCCGGTCGAGCCGCTGCGGGTCGAAGGCCGACACCGGGCACTCGGTGCCGGTGAGCTGCGACAGCGCCTCGGCGAGCGCCGGCAGCAGCGGCCCCGCGCCCGGCTGCACGCGTTCGAGCGCGCGGCGCGCCACGTCCGGCGCCGGCACGAACTGCCGGCGCAGCGCCCCCGGCAGGCTGCGGATCAGCGCCGCGCATTTCTCGGCGAGCCAGCCCGGGATCAGCCAGTCGAATGCAGCGTCGTCGACGCGCGACAGCAGCGCCCGCGGCACGCGCACGGTGATGCCGTCGTCGTCCTGGCCGGGCTCGAAGCG
>NZ_JAQVGQ010000323.1 GCF_028696615.1 Immundisolibacter sp.
GCACCCTGAGGATAAAGGCCTTCCCGAAGATCGTGGCGATTCTCGAACAAGTGATACGAGGCAAGCCCGGCAATGGATTGACCGAGCCGCTGGTGAGTCATCTTGAAGCGTACTTGCACAAGCTCTCGAACGACGAGTCCCGAAACAAGTACCTTATTTCATGGATCACCTATTTTCTGGCCAGCAATGATCTTCTGAAACTGTTAAAAGTGAGGCCCAAACTACAAGATCCGATCGCCAAGTCCTCTATGACTGGACGGGGGAGATTGTTCGCAGATGCCCCAGACTTCAAGTTGATCGAGGGCATGAAGACGTCCGGCAGACGTGTTTCATTATTTGAACATCTCGACGTATTTCATCCCCCCAAACACCCCGGCTGACCGCCCTTATGCACTTCCGCATCGCCGACACCTTCACCGCGAGCCTCGCGCGCATGACCGGCGACGAACAGAAGGCCGTCAAGACCACGGCCTTCGACCTGCAACTGAACCCGGCCGCGCCGGGCTTGAGCTTTCACAAGCTCGACCACGCCCGGGACAAGCATTTCTGGTCGGTGCGGGTGAATGCCGACATCCGCCTCATCGTCCACCGCACTGAATCCAGCCTGTTGCTGTGCTACGTGGACCACCACGACCCGGCCTATCGCTGGGCCGAGCGGCGCAAGCTGGAGACGCACCCCACCACCGGCGCGGCGCAGTTCGTCGAGATTCGCGAGCAGGTGCGGGAAATCGCGGTGCCGCAATTCGTCGCCAGCACCCCCGCAGCGCCGGCCGCGAAACCACTGTTCGCCGACATCGCCGACGAGGTGCTTCTCGGCTACGGAGTGCCGGGCGAGTGGCTGGCCGATGTGCGCGGCGCCACTGAAGACACGCTGCTGACGATTGCCGATCATCTACCGGCCGAGGCGGCCGAAGCGCTGCTGGAGCTCGCCACGGGCGGCACGCCCAAGGCTGCACCGGTGGCCACGCCGCAGACGAACCCGTTCGATCACCCGGACGCGCAGCGCCGCTTCCGCGTGATGACGGACGCGGCGGCGCTGGAGCAGGCGCTGGCCTGGCCGTGGGACCGGTGGATGGTGTTTCTGCATCCGGCCCAGCGCGAGTGGGTGGAGCGCGACTACAGCGGCCCGGCGCGCGTGTCGGGCTCCGCCGGCACCGGCAAGACCATCGTCGCGCTGCACCGGGCGGTGCACCTGGCGCGCACGCATCCGGACTCGCGGGTGCTGCTCGCCACCTTTTCCGACACGCTGGCCCGTGCTCTGCACGGTCGACTGCGCCGGCTGATCGGTGGTGAGCCGCAACTCGCCGAACGCATCGAAGTGCACGCCATGGATGCCATTGGCCTGCGCCTGTACGAGCGGCGCCGCGGGCCGGCGCGGCTCGCGACCGGCGAGGTGATTCAGGACTTGTTGGCTGCCGCAGTGGCGCAGGCGGGCGGCAGCCGCTTCACCCCGGGCTTTCTGTTCAGCGAATGGCGCGAGGTGGTGGACGCCTGGCAGATCGGAACCTGGGAGGAGTACCGGGACGTGCGGCGCCTTGGCCGCAAGACGCGCCTGGCGGAGGCGCAGCGCGCGGCACTGTGGGCGTTGTTTGCACAGGTGCGCGCCGGTCTGGATGCGCAGGGGCTTGTCACGCCGGCCGGGGTTTTCACCGGTCTCGCCGCGGACCTGGCCGGGCAGGCACCGCCGTTCGATTTTGCCGTGGTGGACGAGGCGCAGGACGTGAGCATCGCGCAACTGCGTTTTCTGGCCGCGCTGGGCGGCGATCGGCCCAACGCGCTGTTCTTTGCTGGCGATCTTGGCCAGCGCATCTTCCAGCAGCCGTTTTCGTGGAAGGCGCTCGGCGTGGAGGTGCGCGGCCGGGCGCGCACGCTGCACGTGAACTACCGCACGTCGCACCAGATTCGGAGCCAAGCCGACCGCCTGCTCGGCGCCGACGTCGCGGACGTGGACGGCAACGTCGAATCGCGCCGCGGCACGGTGTCGGTGTTCAACGGCGTGGCGCCGGCGGTGCGCAGCTTTTGGAGCGAGGAGGCGGAGATCGCGGCCGTCGGTGCCTGGCTTGCCGAACGTGCATCCGAAGGCATGGCGCCGCATGAACTTGGCGTGTTCGTGCGAACCGAGGCGCAATTGGACCGCGCGACGTCCGCCGTCGCCCGCGCGGGGATGTCGGCCGCGCTGCTCGACGAACACCTGGATACAAGGCCGGGCGCGGTCTGCGTGGGCACCATGCATTTGGCCAAGGGGCTCGAATTTCGCGCCGTGGCCGTCATGGCCTGCGACGACGAGGTGTTGCCGCTGCAGGAACGCATCGAGTCCGTGACCGACGACGCCGACCTGCAGGAGGTCTACGACACCGAGCGGCACCTGCTCTATGTCGCCTGTACGCGAGCGCGGGACTGCCTGTTCATTTCAGGCGTGACGCCAACTTCCGAATTTCTGGAAGATTTGCAGATGGCCGACTAATCAGCATTACTCAACCAACCATGGGCTTCGCTTTTTTCGGGTAGGTGCGCACCATCGCTTGTGCGCCGCTT
>NZ_JAQVGQ010000324.1 GCF_028696615.1 Immundisolibacter sp.
GCGCCGTCACCGGCCAGCCCTTCACCCACCCGTGGCAGGCCGTCGCGTAGGCGGCGGCTCGGTCACAGCGGGCGGCGAAGTCGAAAAGAAATCCAGAAGCTCCTGCTGAAAGCTCGGCGCCGGCGGCGCCGTCAGCAGAAACGCCGGCACCGCCGGCGGCGGCGGACACGGCGCCTCCACAAGACGCACGGGCGCCTGGGTCGCGCAGCCGCCCAAGGCGAACCACAGCAGCCCGCTGCCGATCAATCTCCCGCTGCATGTCCGCATAACTCGCCTCCGCTGCCTGCCGTGCCCGATCCTGCGCCGCCGTCAGCGCCGCCACCTCGGCCGTGCGCTGCTGCACGCGCGTGAGCGCCGCCCGCAGCGTGCTGGCTTCCGCCGCCTGCCAGCGCACGCGCTCGGCGCCCACGCCGCGCTGATACGCCACCGCCATGCCCACCAGCGCCGCCGCCAGCAGCACCGGAAGCCCATAGCCGACCAGGCGGCTCAATGCCAGGCCGCCCACGCCAACCCACCCAGCGCCGCGCCGCCGACACCGGACGCCGCCGCCAGCCCGAACCGCGCCCACAGCGCCAGCCCCAGCAGGCGCGCCAGTCGCTCAGCCGGCATCACCGCCCCTCCACGCCCGCTTGCCCTTCTCGGTCCACTCGCGCCCAAGCCAGATCGCCATAATCGCCGCGACAGCTGCCCCGTACTCGCCGGCGCCCATCGGCATCATGCCATCCACCGGAAACAGCCACGAACGCGCGAACGCCACCGTCACGATCGCCCACGATGCCGTCACGAAACTCAGAGTGATCGACTTTTCCCCGCGGCTGTCCCGCATCGACGGCAGCTTCACGCCACCCCCGCAAAGGCCATGTCCCGCCGCAACCAGCCCAACAGGAACACCCGCTGCGACTGATCGCGCTCAGCGACCTCGAGCCGGTGCTTCACCCGCCGCCAGCCGTAATCGAGCACAAACCCCCGCGGCGACGGCAGCGCATTCAGCTCGCGCACCGCCGCCAACATGCTCAGCGTCGGCGGCAGCCCCAGCACCGCCAGCACCAGGTCTGCCGCCTTCTTCGGGCCGCGCTGCACCGCCCAATCGAACACCGCCTCGGCGATGGCCTGATGCGTCAGCACGTCGCCCTGAATGGGATTCCAGAACTCGGCCCGATAGAACTTCTCGACCAGGCTGTCCGGCACCGGACGGTCGGCGTCGATCAGCGCCCAGCCATCCCAGCTCGGGTGATAGCGCCTGCTGATCCCGGCATAGGTCTGGCGGCCGTAATCGGCCGCGTGATCGGTCAGCTCGAAGCGCTCGAACTGCCGCACCGTCTTGTCGAATGCCGCCGCGAAATCAGCCATTCGTCGCCACCTCAGGCGCAAACTCGTTCATCCGCCGTACCACGTCGGCCCACTTGGCCGACACCACGGCCGCCCGCTCCCCGTCGAGCCCGCGCCAGCACGCCGGCTGGCCTGCCTCGTCGAGGCCCAGCGTCACGGCCACGTGCAGCCCGTCGTCGCGCTCGGACAGGCGGTGCACCGCGTCGGCCAGCACATCCAGCACCCACGGATCAGACTCGCCAACCGGCGTCGCCAAGCACACCATGTGCGACACGTCGCCCGTGTCCGACAGCAGCCACGCGAGGCGCACCGTACCGATCAGGTCGCGCAGGTCCGGGTCCACCGCCCAGCGTGTCGCCGTGGCCCAGTAGGCGATGGCGAAATCCTCGCAATCCCCCGCCCCGCGCCGAAAGCTCTCGACCGGCGTCTGCCAGTAGTCCGCGGCGGGCCGGTCGATTTCGTAGCGCATCCGCTGCGCCACGTACTCCAGCACCCTCTGCAGCACCGCGGCCGCATCGCCAACCGTCATGTCGACACCCACCTCAGTGCCCCCCCAAGCGACTGCCCAACACGCCCGCCACCAGCCCGGACAACGCCGTCACCACGATCCAGACGAGCCGCTCCACCCCGCCGACCACCCAGCCGGTACGCGCCGCGGCGGGCGCCAGACTCGCCAGTGTGTCCTGCACTTCATCCAGCTCAGCGCGCATCTGCGCCACCGTCGCCGCCATGCCGGATAACTGCACGCTGCTACTGGCGGTCACGGAGCGCAGCTCGCGCAGCTCGCGCGCGTCCGCCTCCCGCCGTTCCTCGACGCGCACCAGGCGCTCCAGGAACCCACGCACCGTGCGCAGCTCGTCCTCGATCCCAGACAGCCGGTGATCAACGCGTGCCGATAACTGCTCCACATCTGTCTCCACCTGCTGCAAATGCGCCATCAGCGCGCCACCCGCGAGCGCCGCTTGCGCTCGACCTCGAGCGGCACCGTCTCCGGCACCCGCGCCGACACCGTGAACCGCTGGAATATCGGCAAGGGCTCGCCAGGCGCCGCGGCCTTGGCATTGCGCGCCCCCGTCGGACACCCCAGGCAGGCGGCCAGGCGCACCTTGCCATCCAGGTCCGTGCAGCTCTGCGCGCGTTGCCATGACTGACCGCAGAACGCCTTGGTGACGCGCAGACCG
>NZ_JAQVGQ010000325.1 GCF_028696615.1 Immundisolibacter sp.
TGAGTGCGGCCAGCACCAGCTCGCGGGCGCCGCGGGTGACGGCAAAGTTGGCGGGCAGGCGGTCGAGCCAGGCGGATGGTGACTTCAGGGCGTGCTCGGCCTGTGCGGGTGCGGGCGCCGATTCGGCAGGCAGCCAGCGCCAGGTCAGGCGCGCGTCGTCGGGTTTGCGTGTGTCGACCTGGCGGCGGGCGCGTTGCCACACTTCATCCTCGCTGACGACGCCGGACTCGAAGGCGGCGCGCAGCGGTGTGTCGCAGGCGGCAGGGGCGTCGTCCAGGGTGCGCCACTGCCTTGCGACTTCGTCCAGCGCACTGCGGTCGCCGGTCATCAGGCGCGCGGTCCAGGCGGTGCAGCGCATTTCGTAATCGGGATTGCGCAGCGCCGGGTAGAGGGTGACAAAGCGCGTCCAGTCGCCGTCCTTGGCCAGCCGGCGCAGCCAGTCGGCGCGCAGGCGTTCCGCGAGCACGGTGCCGGCTTCGGCACGCAGGAAGGCGTCAAGCTCGGCTTCGGGCGCAGGTTCGGGGCGCGCGAGTACGTTCACCAGCCGCCAGTAGCGGACGTAGGCATCCAGGACATGGGACCCGGTGCTCGCGGCCAACTGCTCGAGCGCGCGCTGATCGCCCTTGCGCAGCGCTTCGCGAGCGGCGACGATTCGGGTGTCGCGGGGGTCGGACACCGCCTGCCCCGGCGCTGCTGTCGATGCAAGCAGTCCGACCGCCAGCAGCGCGGCTTTCACGCCATTCTTCATGCTCTTCTTGCTCTCCATTGCGACCTACCATACCACAGTGATGACGCCTGTTTTCGACCCCAAGGAAGACCTTGTGCAGCGCCGCAACGGAATGCGGCAACAGGCCCTGAAAGCCCGGCTGGACCTGAGTGCCGGGCACAGGCAGGACCTCACGAAACGGTTGGTGTTCCACCTCGATGCGGTGATCGGCGAACTGGCTCCGCGCTCGCTCGGATTCTGCTGGCCCTACCGCGCTGAGCCCGACCTGCGCGACTGGGTCGCGGACTGGCTGGCGAAGGATGCGGCGCGGATCGCGGCGCTGCCGGTGGTGGTCGAGAAGGACGCCGCGATGCATTTCCGGCGCTGGGTCCCCGGGGCGCCAATGGTCCCCGACCGGCATGGCATTCCGCATCCAGCAGAGGCGGTGGAGGTGCAGCCGGAGGTCGTGCTGGTGCCACTGAACGCCTTCGATGCAGCCGGCTATCGGCTCGGCTACGGTGGCGGCTACTTCGACCGCACGCTGGCGCAGATGCGCACGATCGCGATCGGCGTCGGCTTCGAACTGGGGCGGGTCGACAGCGTGCTGCCGCAGCCGCATGACCGGCCGATGAACTGGATCGTCACCGAGGCAGGGGCTGCGCAGGCCGCCTGAACGGCCGGGCGCTCAGCTGGCGAGGAACAGGCGGTAGGCGGGGTTGTCCGTCTCGGCGACGTACTCGTAGCCGAGACGCTGCAGGAAGTCGTCGAACGCCACCTTGTCCTCGGGCGGCACCTGCATGCCAACCAGCACGCGGCCGAAATCCGAACCGTGGTTGCGGTAGTGGAACAGCGAGATGTTCCAGTCCGAACGCAGGTTGGAGAGGAAATTCATCAGCGCGCCGGGCCGCTCGGGGAACACGAAGCGGTAGACGACCTCGTTCTCGGCCTGCGGCGAGTGGCCGCCCACCATGTAGCGCACGTGGGTCTTGGCCAGTTCGTCGTCGGTGAGGTCGATGGCGGGCAGTTCGTGGCGCTCGAGCATCTCGACCAGGCGGCCGGCCTCGTTGCGGTTGTGCACGGTGACGCCGACGAAGATGTGCGCCTGCCTGGCGTCGGCGTAGCGGTAGTTGAACTCGGTGATGTTGCGGTTGCCGAGCACGCTGATGAACTTGCGGAACGAACCCGGCTTCTCCGGAATCGTCACCGCCAGCACCGCCTCGCGCTGTTCGCCCAGTTCGGCGCGTTCGGCGACGAAACGCAGGCGATCGAAGTTCATGTTTGCCCCCGAGGCCACGGCGACCAGGTTCTTGTCGCGCAGCTTGTGGCGCCTGGCGTATTCCTTGGCACCGGCCACAGCCAGGGCGCCCGCGGGCTCCAGGATGGAACGGGTGTCCTCGAACACGTCCTTGATTGCGGCGCAGATGGCGTCGTTGTCGACCACGATCATCTCGTCGACGTATTGCTGGCACAGACGGAAGGTCTCGGCGCCCACTTCCTTGACCGCCGCACCGTCGGCGAAGATGCCGACCTGATCGAGCGCGATGCGCCTGCCCGCCGCCAGCGACTGGGTCATCGCATCGGCGTCCACCGCCTCGACGCCGATGATCTTCGTCTCCGGACGCAGGCGCTTGATGTAGGCCGCGACGCCGGCGATCAGGCCGCCGCCGCCGACACAGCAGAACACCGCGTGGATCGGCTTCGGATGCGCGCGCAGGATCTCCATGCCCACCGTGCCCTGGCCGGCGATCACGTCCGGGTCGTCGAAGGGATGGACGAAGGTGAGCTTCTCTGCCTTCTCGA
>NZ_JAQVGQ010000079.1 GCF_028696615.1 Immundisolibacter sp.
ACCGCGCGAGCGCGCGAAGGTACGCGCCAAGCTGCGCCGGCAGCGGCCGATCGAGGCCAAGACTCGCGCGCAGCGCAGCGCGATCGGCGCCGCTCGCCCGCTCGCCGAGCAGCACCTCGACCGGATCGCCCGGCAGCACGCGCACCAGCAAAAACACCGTCACCAGCACCGCCAGCACGGTGCCCGCAGTGCCGGCGAGACGCCGCAGCGGGTTCACTCCACCAGATCCACCGGCGTGCCGGCGGGGGTGAGATCGAACAGGCGCAGCAGGTCGGCATTCCTCATCCGCACGCAGCCCTTCGATCCCGGCACGCCGAGCTCGGTGCTGTCCGGCGTGCCGTGGATATAGATGTAGCGGCGCTGGGTGTCGACCGTGCCCAGGCGATTGCGCCCCACCTCGCAGCCGCACAGCCACAGGATGCGCGTCAGGATCCAGTCGCGGCCGGGATGGGCGGCGGCGAGCTGCTCGCTGTACACCTCGCCGGTCCAGCGCCGGCCGACGAACACCGCGCCCACGGGTGCCCCGGTGCCGATTTTGGCGCGTACGCGGTGGCGCCCGCGCGGAGTCTTGAAGCTGCCCATCTGCTCGCCGAGGCCCGCCGCCGCGGTCGAGACGGGCGCTTCCAGCAGCAGGCGGCCGTGGTCGCGCAGCGTCAGCCACTGGCGGGCAAGGTCAATGCGGATGTCGGTCATCGGGCGGGTCGGTGTGGTCGAGGGCGTCCCAGGCGCCGTCCGGGCGCAGCGCGTAGCCGCGCACGCCGGCGCGCACGGCGGCGACATTATCCTCGTACCACAGCGGCACGTAGGGCAGCTGCGCGTGGATACGCCGCTGCGCCGCCTGATACAGCGCCGTTTGCCGGGCGGGCTCGGCGCCCGCGGCGGCGTCGAGCAGCGCGTCGACGGCGGGGTCGGCAAAGCGCCCGCGGTTGGCGCCTGCCGGCGGCACCGATGCGCTGTGGAACACCTGCCGCAGCACGTCCGGTTGCGTCACACCCACCCAGGCGAGCGAGTACATCTGAAACCGGCCGCCGCGGATCGCGTCGAAAAAACTGCCCCATTCGGTGCTCTGCACGCGCACGCGGATGCCCACCGCGGCGAGCTGGGCCTGGATGGCGGTGGCGATGCGAAGGCGTAGCGGGTCGGTGGAGGTCTTGTAGGTGAGGCTTGGATGTTCCATGCCGGCCTCAGCCAGCAGGCGGCGTGCAAGCTCGGGATCGTGCCGGTACGCGGGCAGTTCGGCGGCGGCGTAATGCCCCGGCGGCAGCACGCTGCCGGCCGGCCGCGCGGCGCCGCCCAGCAGATAGCGGATCAGCGCCGCACGATCGATGCCGTGCGCCACCGCGCGGCGCAGGCGCACGTCGCCGGTGACCGGATCGGCCAGGTTGAAGCCGAGGTAGTGATAGCCGGTGCCCGGCGCGCGCAGCACGGACACGGCGGATCGATGCGACAGATACGCCACCAGCTCCGGCGGCAGGTCGTTTTGCAGCAGGTCGAGTTCGCCGCGCAGCAGCTTCAGCACCCGCGTGGTCGGGTCCGGTACCAGCAGGAATTCCACGCGCAGACCGTCGCGCCGGCGCAGCAGCACCACCCGGTCGGCGGCGAGCGACTTGAGTTCGAACGGCCCGCTGCCGTCGTAGTGACACGGCCGCCCGCCGGCCGGCGCCGGCGACCCGCAGCGCGCCGGCACGATGCCCTGCGTGAGCCGCGCCGGGAACAGCGCATCGGCCGCACTCAGCGTGAAATCGACGGTGCCGTCATCGACCGCTGCCACCGCCGCGAGGGACCCGAGCTCGCCACGCAGCGGCGAGGCGGCGCCGGCGTCGAGCACCGCGCCGTAGGTCGCCGCCACGTCGGCCGCGGTCAGCGGCGCGCCATCCGCAAAACGCGGCCGCGGCGCGCGCAGCGTGAAGCGCCAATGCAGCGCGTCGAGCTGCCGCCAGTCCGCCGCCGCCGGACGCGGGCGATACTCGGCGTCGAGCTCCACCAGCCGTGAATACAGCAGCCGGCCGATGCGCGCCGAGGCGGCGTCCGCGGCGCGGCGCGGATCGACATCCAGTACCGGCTGCGCGAGGCCCACGCGCAAGGCTGGCGGTGGCGGCTCCTGACGCCCGCAGCCGGCGAGCAGGCAGGCGCCAAGCAGCGCGATCAGCCGCCGCACACCGCGTTGACGCCCCGGCCGGCGCGCCGCCATCATGCCGGTCGCTGCCCCGCGCGCTACGAGGAGACCCATGAGCACCATTCGTGACACCGCCGAGTCGCTCGGCGTGGATCGCATCCGCCGCCACATCTTTCTGTGCGCCGACGCCAGCGAGCCGAAGTGCTGCCCGCGCGAGGTCGGCCTCGAATCGTGGAATTTCCTCAAAAAGCGCCTCAACGAGCTCAAGCTCACCGGCGACGGCGGCGTGTACCGCACCAAGGCCGGGTGTCTGCGCATCTGCGAGCAGGGGCCGGTGGCGGTGGTCTACCCGGAAGGCGCCTGGTACCACTCCTGCACCCCGCAGGTGCTGGAGAAGATTATCCAGGAGCACCTGATCGGCGGCCGCGTGGTCGAGGAAAACCTCATCATCCAGCACAGGCTGCCGGACTGAGCGCTTGTGAATTTTTCAAGCGCCGAGGCCGGCCAGGGATGGCCGGACGCGAATCGAGCCCTTGAGGGCTCGATTCGCGTGAGCCCGTCCGGGCGTGTACCGGACGGGCGACGCAAGAAATGCGCAGGACGCGCATTTGTTCACAAACCCTGAGGCGCCCATGGCCGAGCCGCTCGCGTTCGAGATCATCCCGGTCACGCCGCTGCAGCAGAACTGCACGCTGCTGATCTGCCCCGGCACCGGCGCCGCGGCGCTGGTCGATCCGGGTGGGGATGTGGACGACATCGTCGCCGCCGTGGATCGCCACGGCGCGCGGCTGGAAAAGATCTTCCTCACCCACGGCCACCTCGACCACGTCGGTGGCACGCCGGCGCTGAAAGCACACTACGGCGTGCCGGTGGAAGGCCCGCATCGCGGCGACGCGTTCTGGATCGAGGGCCTGCCCATGCAGGCGCAGATGTTCGGCTTCCCGCCGCTGCCGGCGTTCGTGCCGGACCGCTGGCTCGAAGGCGGCGACAGCGTGTGTTTCGGCGCCGTGGAACTGGCCGTGCGGCACTGCCCCGGTCACACGCCGGGGCACGTGGTGTTCTTTCACGCGCCAAGCCGCCTGGCGCTGGTGGGCGACGTGCTGTTCGCCGGCTCCATCGGCCGCACCGATCTGCCTGGCGGCAACCACGCCGACCTGCTGCGCGCCATCCGCGAGCAACTGTGGCCGCTTGGTGATGACGTGCGCTTCATCCCCGGCCACGGCCCCATGTCCACCTTCGGCGCCGAACGGCGCAGCAATCCGTTCGTGGCGGATGCGGTGCTGGGGCGGGGCTGAGAGCTTGTGAATTTTTCAAGCTCTCAGCCCGGCCAGGGATAGCCGGGCGCGAATCGAGCCCGTAAGGGCTTGATTCGCGGGAGCCCGTCCGGGCGTGTACCGGACGGGCGACGCAAGAAATGCGCAGGACGCGCATTTGTTCACAAACTCTGAGGCGCCGTCGCAGCGGGATTTTTCAGCGCGCCGTTGTCCGGGCCATCGGTCGATGGGGCGCGGCGCGGGCGTGTATCGCGCTGCGGCGAGCCGGTTTAAAAAGGGCAGGAAGCCCTTGTTTAAACGGCATGGCAAGCGCTTTTCTCAGCGAATCAGCTCTATTTCCAGGCCCAGGCTCAATCCGGCCCAAGCGCGGTCCGCCGTAAGAATAGGCGCGTGGCGCTCCATGGCCAGCGCCAGACAGGCACGATCGCCAAGCGACAGGCCGTTCAGGCGCGTCTTGTCCCACAGGAGCGCGGCAATTTCGGCCTGCTGCGCGGTGAATGGCATAAAGCTGACGCCGGTCTGCTCGAAGTCCTCCCGCATACCCGCGATGTCGGCCTGCCGTTGCAGGGATTTCTGCACGACCTCCGACCAATTCACGGCTGAAACCATTGCGCCCGGTAATGCCGACCAAACCCGTTCCGCGCCCGGCTCATCGTGCAGAAACGCCAGCAGGCTCGATGCGTCGAGGACCGGTGTCACTCCGCGGCGGCCTCTTTTGCCGCTTCGCTGCGTCGCTGGGCGATCAGTTCATCGACCAGACTGGTCTGTTTGGGGATGTGACGAAACCGATCCTGAAGGCGTTTGCCGATCGCCTCGCGTCGTTCCAGCACCAGCGCGTCGCCCTCCTGGCGGGCGATCAGTCGGTCCCCCGGCTGCAGGTGCAGGGCCTTGCGCAAGGCCGCCGGGATGACGAGCCGGCCCTGGGCGCCAAGCTGGATTTCGTTGCCCGAAGGATTTTCTGCCATGTTACCGACCGTTGTGCCACCTCGAGAGGCAGTGTGGCACACGACCAGCCGCCCGTGCGATTGCGTTCCGGGCGGGCTGTGTCCGATCTACATTTCCACGATCTGCCGGGTCACACGTCGACCAACACCGCATCGCCCTCCACTTTGGTGGGATAGGTCTTGATCGGTTTCTTGGGCCGGAAGAGGTTCATCAGCTGCACCCCGGGCGGGAAGCAGGCCCATTTCACGGCCTCGCCGGTTTTGATGTCGAACTCGGCCCGGTGCAGCGGGCACTGCACGCGCTGGCCGTCGATGATCTTGCCGCGCGCCAGCGGCCCGAACATGTGCGAGCAGCTGGCGGCGGTGGCGTGAAAGCCGTCCGCCAGGTTGTAGATCACCACCGCCTCGCCGTTGACCTTGAAGCGCGCCATGCCGCCGGCCGGCACGTCGTTCACTGAACAGGCACGTACATAAGCCATCGCACTCTCCCTTGGGCTGAAGCGGCCGCGGCCGCCGTGGGGACATGGAGGAACGGTCAGCCTGCCACCAGGCCGCCGTCGACACTGTAAACCGAGCCGGTGACGTAGCGCGCGCTGTCGGACGCCAGGAACAGTGCCACGTCGGCGATTTCGTCCGGCTGCGCGAAGCGGCCCATCGGCACGCGGGCGGTCAGGCGCTGGTGCAGGTGCGGGTTGTCCTGCAGGCCCTGCGTCATGTCGGTGGCCACCCAGCCGGGCGCCACGGCGTTGACGCGAATACCATCCTGCGCCCAGTCGACCGCCAGCCCGCGCGTCAGGCCCGCCACGCCGGCCTTGGTGGCGGCGTACACGGACAGGCGCGGCGTGCCCACCAGCGAGGCGACCGAGGCGATGAACACGATGGCGCCGGGGCGTTTGGCGGCCAGACAGCGGGCGCCGAAGCCGCGCGCGGCGATGAACGGCCCGCGCAGGTTGACCCGCGCGATGGCGTCGAAGTCCTCGTCGCTGATCTTCTCCGGGCGCGCGTACACCGGGCTCACGCCGGCGTTGTAGACGAGGGCGTCGAGCGGGCCCGCGGCATTCAGCACGGTGTCGAGGCGCGCGCTGGCATCGGCGGCGGCGATGTCGAGGCCGTGGCCGGTGACCTGCGCGCCGTGCTCGCTGGCCAGTCGGGCGGCCGTGTCGGCCGCCGCCTGGGCGCTGCGGGCGGTCAGGTGCACCACCGCGCCCAGGCCCGCGGCGCGGGTGGCGATGGCAAGGCCGATGCCGCGGCTGGCGCCGACGACCAGCAGGCGCCGGCCGGCAAGATCGGCGATGGGCGTGTTCATGCGGGGCTCCATTTGGCGGGGATCAGCGCGCGGCCTGCGCGTCGGTGGTCAGAAACAGGCGCGGATCGACGCGCGCGTCGTTCAGCGACAGCGCCCAGTGCAGATGCGGGCCGGTGGCCCGACCGGTGCTGCCGACGTTGCCGATGGCGTCGCCGGTTTGGAGCAGCTGCCCCTCGCGCACGGCCACGCGGCTCAAATGGCAGTACAGCGTCACCAGCCCCTGGCCGTGGTCGATGAACACCGTGTTGCCGGTAAAAAAATAATCGCCCACGCGCAGCACCCGCCCCGGTGCCGGTGCCGTGACCGGCGCGCCGGCCGGGGCGGCGATGTCGATGCCCGAATGCGGGCTGCGCGGCTGGCCGTTGATGACGCGCCGCAGGCCAAAGTTGCTGCTGAGCGGGCCGGCCGCTGGCAGGGCGAACGCTAGCGTGGGCGCGCCCGCCGAGCGGTGGCGGAACGCGGCCAGGATTTCCACCTGCTCGCGCTCGATGCGCTTCAGGCTGGCCGGCGAGGGCGTCACCTTGTCCTGATCGGTGATGGTCAGGCGCTGCACCGGGTACTCGCGCGCCAGCACGGCAAAGCCGATGTTCTGTGTGCGCCCGTCGGCAAAGCGCACCTGCAGCGCCGCCGGCCCCGGCGGCTGGCCTAGCGGCAGGCCGACGATGGCGCGCCAGCCGTCCGTCGCCGGCACCGTCAGCACCGGCCGGCCGGCGAAGCGAGCCTGCCCGTTCGCATCGAAGCCTGGCGGCAGCGTGATCACCGCCACGCCGCCCGGCACCGGGTCGTGCCGCGGCAGGGCCTGCGCGGGTGCGGTCAGTAAAAGGACTGCTAGCCACAGCAGGGCCGCGGCGAGGCGCGGGCGCAGCGTCTTGGTCACAGCGGCGGTCCTTGGTGGTCGGGATCGATGGCCTCGATGCGCGCATCGGCGCCGCCGCGGCCGAAACGCAGCTGCACCCGGTCGCCGACGGCAAGCTGGCTGGCCGCGTGCACCACCGGCAGGTCGGGTGCCCGGGCGACGATGGCGTAACCGCGCGACAGGGTGGCGAGCGGGCTCAGCGTGTTCAGGCGCGCGGCGGCGGCGGACAGCGCCTCGCCGCGGGCGCGCAGCAGCGCCGTTTGCGCGCGCGCCAGGCGCGCCGCGGCGGCGCGCAGCTGCTCGTCGGCCACGCCGATGCGCCGCGCCGGCGTGGCCGCGCGAAGGCGCGCCAGCAGCGCCCTGGCGCGCGTTTCGCGCCGCTGCAAGCCGCCGTGCATGGCCAGCGCCAGACGGCGCTGCAGACGGGCGAGGTCGTCGTCCAGGCGCCGCAGGCGCTCACCCGGATGCACCAGCCGGCGGGTCAGGTAATCCACGCGTTGCTGGCGGCGTTCGAGCTGGTGCTGCATGGCGCGCAGCAACCGCCGCTGCCACTGCTCGAGGCCGGCCAGCCAGTCGGCGCGGTCCGGCAGCACCAGTTCGGCCGCCGCGGTCGGCGTCGGCGCGCGCCGGTCGGCGACCAGATCGGCCAGGCTGAAATCGACCTCGTGCCCCACACCGACCACCGTCGGCACGGTGCAGCGGGCGAGCGCGCGCACCACCGCCTCGTCGTTGAAGGCGGCCAGGTCCTCCAGCGAGCCACCGCCGCGCACCAGCAGCAGCACGTCGCCGAGCGCGTTCTCGGAGGCCGTATCGATGGCGCGCTCGATGGCGGGCGCCGCGCCCTCGCCCTGCACCGGCACTGGCAGCAGCAGCACCTGCGTCGCCGGCCAGCGGCGCGCCAGCGTGGTCAGCACGTCGTGCACGGCCGCGCCGCGCGGCGAGGTGATCAGCACCAGGCGCCGCGGCATCGCCGGCAACGGACGCTTTCTGGCCAGATCGAACAGGCCCTCGGCGGCCAGGCGCGCCTTGAGCGCTTCGAGCGCCCGGCGCAGCGCGCCGTCGCCGGCGGGCTCCAGGTGCTCCACCAGCAGCTGGAACTCGCCGCGGTCCTCGTAGAACGACACCCGCGCCCGCAGCAGCACCTGATCGCCCGTGCGCGGGCGCTCGTGCAGCAGGCTGGCGCGCGAGCGGAACATGACGCAGCGCACCTGGGCGCGGGCGTCCTTGAGCGTGAAGTAAAGGTGCCCCGAGGCGGCGGCGGTGAAGTTGCCGATCTCGCCCTCGAGCCACAGCAGCGGAAAGCCGGCCTCCAGCAGCGCGCGCACCTCCAGCGTGAGCCGGGACGGCGTGTACACGTCCCGCGCCGGGGCGACGACGGAGCTGACGGCGGGTGCGGCGGGCATGGGCGGCTGTGCGAGGCGTGGCCCGCGATTATAGATGGGCGCTCACGCAGATTCGGGTTGGCCGCCTTTCCGTGGCGCCACGCCTATAATTGCCCGACCCTGACGCACCGCCCCGGGTCGCCCGCCATGCGCATCGCCTACGAAGCCCTCACCTTCGACGACGTCCTGCTGATTCCAGCCTACTCGGACGTCCTGCCGCGCGAGGTGGACCTCGGCACGCAGGTCACGCGCGATATCCGGCTGCGCATTCCGCTGCTGTCGGCGGCCATGGACACGGTCACCGAAGCGCGCTTGGCCATCACGCTGGCGCTGCAGGGCGGCATGGGCATCATCCACAAGAACATGCCCGCCGAACGCCAGGCCGCCGAGGTGCTGCGCGTCAAAAAATTCGAAGCCGGCGTCATCAAAAACCCCATCACCGCCCGGCCGGACATGAGCATCGGCGAGGTGCTGGCGCTGACGCGCGCGCACCACATCTCCGGTGTGCCGGTGGTGGACGGCGAGGACCTGGTCGGCATCGTCACCAGCCGCGACCTGCGCTTCGAGACCAACTTCGGCGCGCCGGTGTCGTCCATCATGACGCCGCGCGAGCGCCTGGTGACGGTGCGCGAAGGCGCCGGTTCCGACGAGGTCAAAGCCCTGCTGCACGCGCACCGCATCGAAAAGGTGCTGGTGGTGGACGACGCGTTTCGCCTGCGTGGCCTCATCACTGTCAAGGACATCGAAAAACAAACCCAATTCCCGAACGCCGCGCGCGACGGCCAGGGTAGCCTGCTGGTCGGCGCCGCCGTCGGCGTTGGTGAAGCGGGCCGTGAACGCGCGCTGGCGCTGATCGGTGCTGGCGTGGACGTGCTGGTGGTCGATACCGCCCACGGCCACACGCGCGGCGTGCTCGACATGGTGCGCTGGCTGAAGACCGAATGCCCCGACGTGCAGGTGGTGGGCGGCAACGTCGCCACCGGCGAGGGCGCACGGGCGTTGGCAGAAGCCGGCGCGGACGGCGTCAAGGTCGGCATCGGGCCGGGCTCGATCTGCACCACGCGCATGGTGGCCGGCGTCGGCGTGCCGCAGATCAGCGCCATCTACAACGCCGCCCAGGGTTTGGAGGGCACCGGCGTGCCGCTGATCGCCGACGGCGGCGTGCGCTACTCGGGCGACGTGGCCAAGGCGCTGGCCGCCGGCGCGCACACGGTCATGCTCGGCAACATTTTCGCCGGCACGGAAGAAGCGCCCGGCGAGGTGGAGCTGTACCAGGGCCGCTCGTACAAGTCCTACCGCGGCATGGGCTCGCTGGGCGCCATGGGCGGCCAGTACGGCTCGAGCGACCGCTACTTCCAGGAAAGCAGCGAGGCCGACAAGCTGGTGCCGGAGGGCATCGAAGGCCGCGTGCCGTACAAAGGTTCGGCGGTGCCGATCGTGCACCAGCTGTGCGGCGGCGTGCGCGCCAGCATGGGCTATACCGGCTGCCGCGATCTGGACCAGTTCCGGCGCAACACGCGCTTTGCGCGCATCACCGGCGCCGGCGTGTCGGAAAGCCACGTACACGACGTGACGGTGACCAAGGAAGCACCGAACTATCCTTCTTATTGACGCCGAAAAATTCCGTCCATGGAATTTTTCGGCTCGCCGCAGCGCGGTACACGCCCGCGCTGCGCTCCGTCTATCAAGGGCAAAAGCCCTCGATAGACGCCGGGGCCTCCTGCCCCGTTTGGCCACGCCGACCCATTCGGCGCGCCCGTAGGAGCGGCTTCAGCCGCGAATTCCCCGACCGCTCCCTGCCACGCCCATGACCGACATTCACGCCGACCGCATCCTGATCCTCGACTTCGGCTCGCAGTACACGCAGCTGATCGCCCGGCGCGTGCGCGAGCTCGGTGTCTACAGCGAAATCCACCCCTGGGACATGGACGCCGAGGCGCTGCGGGCGTTCGCGCCCAAGGGCGTCATCCTGTCCGGCGGGCCGGCGTCGGTCACCGAGCCGAACTCGCCGCGCGCGCCCGACGCCGTCTGGACGCTCGGCGTGCCGGTGCTCGGCATCTGCTACGGCATGCAGACCATGGCGGTGCAGCTCGGCGGCGCGGTGGAGCCCGGTGAGGTGAAGGAATTCGGCTATGCCGAGATTCGCGCCCACGGCCACTCGAGGCTGCTCGACGGCATCGAGGACCGCGTCAACGCCGAGGGCCACGGCCTGCTCGATGTGTGGATGAGCCACGGCGACCGCGTCAGCGCGCTGCCGCCGGGCTTCAAGCGCATCGCCTCGACGGCCGACGTGCCCATTGCCGGCATGGCCGATGAATCGCGCCGCTTCTACGCCATCCAGTTCCACCCCGAGGTGACTCACACCCCGCAGGGCACGCGCATCTACGCCCGCTTCGTGCACGACATCTGCGGCTGCGGCAATGCCTGGACGCCCGGCAACATCATCGAGGACGCCATCGCCGCCGTGCGCCGACAGGTCGGCGCCGGCAAAGTACTGCTGGGCCTGTCAGGTGGCGTCGATTCGTCCGTGGTCGCGGCGCTGCTGCACCGGGCCATCGGCGATCAGCTCACCTGCGTGTTCGTCGACAACGGCCTGCTGCGCCTCGACGAAGGCGACCAGGTGATGCAGGTGTTCGCGCGCAACCTCGGCGTGCGGGTGATCCGCGTCGATGCCGAGGCGCGGTTTCTCGATGCCCTCAAGGGCGTCGCCGA
>NZ_JAQVGQ010000080.1 GCF_028696615.1 Immundisolibacter sp.
GGGAGAACCGCGGCTACGGCAGTTTCGACGATTACCTCGCCGCCCTCACCGCCGAGAAGCGCAAAAAGGTGCGCCGCGAGCGCCGGCAGGTGGCCGAGGCCGGCATCGCGCTGCGCGTGGTGCCGGGTACGCAAGCCGGGGACGCCGAATGGAGCGCCATGTACGGCTTCTATCGCGCCACGGTGGCGCGGCACGGGGCGATCCCCTACCTCACCGAAGCGTTCTTTCACCGCCTGGGCGAAGCGCTGCCGGACGCGGTGGTGCTGTTGCTTGCGATGCGCGATGGCCGCTACGTGGCGGGAGCGCTCAATCTGCAAGGCGGCGGCGCGCTGTACGGCCGCTACTGGGGCTGTCTTGCCGACTACCACAGCCTGCATTTCGAAACCTGTTACTACCGCGCCATCGAGTACTGCATCGAGGTCGGCCTCGACCGTTTCGAGGCCGGCGCGCAGGGCGAGCACAAGCTCAGCCGCGGCTTTTTGCCGGTGAAAACGCACTCGTTGCACTGGCTGGCCGAGCCGCGCTTCGCCGACGCGGTGGCCGAGTACCTCATCGAGGAGGGCGAGGAAATCGACCGCTACCGCGAGCTGCTGGGCGAGCACTCGCCGTTTCGACGCGAGCAGCCTTGACCGCGCCGCGCCTGTTCTGGGTGGCGCAGCGGCGCTGGCGCACCGGCTGGCCGCCGGTCGAGTTGGCGCTAGCCGAGCCGAACGGCCTGCTCGCCGCCGGCGGCGATCTCGAACCCGAAACGCTGCTCGACGCCTACCGGCGGGGCTTCTTCCCCTGGTTCGGGCCGGACGACCCGATCCTGTGGTGGTGCCCCGAGCCGCGCGCCGTGCTGTGGGCGCAGGATTTCGTGCCCTCGCGCAGCCTTGCCAAACGCCTGCGCCGGCGCGAGTTCGAGGTGCGTTTCGACACCGCCTTCGATGCCGTGGTGGCCGCCTGTGCCGCACCCAGACCGGGCGCCAGCGGCACCTGGATCACGCCCGCCATGCAGGCCGCCTACGGCGAGCTGCACCGGCACGGTTACGCGCACAGCGTGGAGGCCTGGCAGGACGGCGAACTGGTCGGCGGCCTGTACGGGGTGGCGCTGGGGCAGGTGTTCTTCGGCGAGTCGATGTTCGCGCGGCGCAGCGATGCGTCCAAGGTGGCCTTCGCGCACCTGGTGCGGTATTTGCTGGGGCATGGTGGCCGGCTGATCGACTGTCAGGTCGCCTCAGCCCATCTCACCAGCCTCGGCGCCGTGGACATGCCGCGGGCCGAGTTCTTAACATGCATCGAGACGCTCGCCCGAGCACCCGATCCACGCGGACCCTGGCACGGCGATGATGATTTTTAACACCCGCTTCGGGCGGCTATTTTTCTTCTCCACCGAACCGCAGGCCTGCAGCTACCTGCCCGAGCGCGAGGCGGTGATGCTGTTCGCCGACCCGAACAAGGTCATCGACACCGAAACCTACGCGCGCCTGATCGACTACGGCTTCCGGCGCAGCGGCGACAACGTGTACCGGCCGCACTGCCGCGGCTGTCAGGCCTGCGTGCCGGTGCGCATCCCGGTGGACGATTTCCAGCCCGATCGCGCCCAGCGCCGCACCTGGCGGCGCAATCAGGACCTGGTGGTGACCACCGCGCGCACCGACTTCGGACCCGAGCACCTCGACCTCTACCACCGCTACCAGCTGGCGCGTCACGACGACCGCGTCAGCGTGCGCGACAGCCGCGAGCAGCTCGAATTCCTGCGCAGCCGCTTCATCGACACCTCGACGCTCGAGTACCGGCTCGCCGGCCGGCTGGTGATGGTCAGCGTCATCGACCAGCTGCCGCACGGCCTGTCGGCGGTGTACACCTTCTACGAGGCGGACGACCCGGACATCGTCAAGCGTGGCCTTGGCACCTACGGCGTGCTGCGGCAGGTCGAGGAATGCCGTGCCCGCCGGCTGCCGTGGCTGTACCTGGGCTACTGGATCGCGGAATCCGACAAGATGGCCTACAAGAGCCGCTACCGGCCGCTGCACGCCTACCGGGAGGGCCGCTGGGAGCAGCTGCTCACCGCGGGCGACGGGGAACGCTGATTTACTCAGCGGCCCCTTCCGGGGCAGGATGCCCCGGCCTGAATCGATGGCGTACGCCATTGATTCACTGAGAGCCTGTGAATTTTTCAGGCTCTCAGTGTCGGCCAGGGATGGCCGGACGCGAATCGAGCCCGTAAGGGCTTGATTCGCGGGAGCCCGTCCGGGCGTGTACCGGAAGGGCGACGCAAGAAATGCGCAGGACGCGCATTTCTTCACAAACGCTGATCACTGCGCGGGCGTGTACCGCGCAGCGAGCCGAACACGGCCTCGCCGGTGCCCGTGCGACCGACCGGACCGCCGTGCGCCTGACCTTGCTGCGGGCTGCGTGCGCCGACTGCGCGCTGCCTTCGGGCGCCTGGAAGGCGCCTGGCGCGACCTGCTGGTCGCGGTTCTGACCGGCGTACTGGGTGCGCTCGCCGCGGCCGACGCAGGCGCTGGTGGCGCTGGGGCTTGGTCTCGCCGGCGGCGTCGCCGGGGCGAGTCTGCTGCGCTGGCCGCGCGGCGCGTGATCCGGCGCGGCAAACCGGCACGCGCGCCGGGGCATACTGCCCCGACGGGAAGCGCCCACAGCGGTTCCCCAGCATGCAGACAAGCACCGCCGACGCAGCGGTGATTTCACGGAGGAAGAAACCATGAACGACACCGCGGGATTGTTGTCACACCGCCCCGACTTCGACGCCGTCATCGTCGGCGCCGGCTTCGCCGGTCTTTACATGCTGCACCGCCTGCGCGAGGCCGGCTTCACGGCGCGGGTGTTCGAAGCTGGCGACGGCGTCGGCGGCACCTGGTACTGGAACCGCTACCCCGGCGCGCGCTGCGACATCGAGAGCGTGGACTACTCGTACTCGTTCTCGCCGGAACTGGAGCAGGAATGGCAGTGGACCGAACGCTATCCGCGCCAGCCGGAGATTCTGGCCTACCTCAACCACGTCGCCGACCGCTTCGATCTGCGCCGCGACATCCGGCTCGAAACGCGCGTCACCCTGGCGCATTTCGACGAGGCTGCGGGCCTGTGGCGCATCGAGACCGACCGCGGCGACCGCTGCACGGCGCGCTACTGCGTGATGGCGACCGGCTGTCTGTCCGTGCCCAAGGCACCCGACCTGCCGGGTGTGGAACGCTTCGCCGGCGCCACCTATCTGACCGGCGCCTGGCCGAAGGA
Source organism: Immundisolibacter sp. (assembly GCF_028696615.1). Lineage (GTDB taxonomy): Bacteria > Pseudomonadota > Gammaproteobacteria > Immundisolibacterales > Immundisolibacteraceae > Immundisolibacter. The sequence goes on from NZ_JAQVGQ010000080.1 coordinate 3,235, forward strand.
TGAGGTCGACTTCAGCGGCCTTCGTGTGGGCGTGATCGGCACCGGCTCGACGGCCATCCAGGTCATCCCGCAGGTCGCGCGGCAGGCGAAGCATCTGACGGTGTTCCAGCGCACCGCCAATTTCAGCGTGCCGGCGCGCAACGGCCCGCTGGCGGCCGACGAGCTGCAGCGCATCAAGGCCGGCTACCGCGAACGGCGCGAGCAGAGCCGCCGGTCGCTGTTCGGCATTCCGGTGGCGCTGCCGGATGCGCCGCGGCGCACGCGCGACATCCCGCCCGCCGAGCTCGACCGGCAGCTCGAAGCGCTGTGGGCGCAGGGCGGCGCCATGAGCCTGCTGGCGGCCGCGCCGGACATCCTGGTGGACGCCGAGGCCAACGCGCGGGTGGCCGAGTTCGTGCGGCGCAAGATTCGCGCCACGGTGCAGGACCCCGAGGTCGCCGAGCGGCTGTGCCCGAACACGCATCCGCTCGGCACCAAGCGTCTGTGCCTGGACAGCGAGTATTACGAGACCTTCAACCGCGCCAACGTGACCCTGGTGGACCTGCGCGCCACGCCGATCGAGACGCTCACCCCGCACGGCGTTCGCACCAGCGCCAGCGAGTACCCGCTCGATGCGATCATCTTCGCCACCGGCTTCGATGCCATGACCGGCGCGCTGCTGGCCATCGACATCCGCGGCCGTGCCGGACGCCGCCTGCGCGACGCCTGGGCGGATGGCCCGCACACGTATCTGGGCCTCGCCAGCGCCGGCTTTCCGAACCTGTTCCTGATCACCGGCCCGCACAGCCCATCGGTGTTCACCAACATGGTGCCGTCCATCGAACAGCACGTGGACTGGATCGCCGATTGCCTGGATTACCTGCGCGCGCACCGCATCGCCCGCATCGAAGCCAGCGCCAGTGCGCAGGCCGCCTGGGAGGCGCATGTCGCGGCGGTGGCCGACGCCACGCTGATGCCACAGGCCGATTCCTGGTACCTCGGCGCCAACGTGCCCGGCAAGCCGCGCACGTTCATGGCCTACCTCGGCGGGCTCGGGCCGTACCGGCAGCGCTGCGATCAGGTCGCCGCCGAGGGCTACGCGGGCTTCGAGCTGACGCCCGCGCCAACCACCGCCTGACCAACCTCAAGGAGCCATCGATGGACCTGCAACTCGCCGGCAAGCGCGCCCTCATCACCGGCAGCACCGCCGGCATCGGCTATGCGATCGCCGTGAGCCTCACGCGCGAGGGCGCCGAGGTAATCCTGAACGGCCGCACGCAGCAGGGCGTCGACGAGGCGCTCGGCCGCCTGCTCGGCGACACCGGCGTGCTGGCCAAGGGTTTCGCCGGTGATCTGGGCACCGCCGAAGCCTGCGCGGCGCTGGCGGCGCAGCACCCCGACGTGGACATCCTGATCAACAACCTCGGCATCTTCGACACCAAGCCGTTCGAGGACATCCCGGATGCCGACTGGCAGCGCTTTTTCGACGTCAACGTCATGGCCGGCGTGCGGCTTTCGCGCGCCTACCTGCCCGGCATGAAACAGCGCAACTGGGGCCGCATCGTGTTCATCTCGAGCGAGAGCGCCATCAACATCCCGGCCGAGATGGTGCACTACGGCATGACCAAGACCGCGCAGCTGGCGGTGGCGCGCGGCCTGGCCGAGTCGCTGGCCGGCACCGGCATCACCGTCAACAGCGTGCTGCCGGGGCCGACCCGCTCGCGCGGCGTGGCCGGTTTTCTCGAAAAAATGGCCGCCGAGGCCGGCCAGCCGGTGGCGACGCTCGAAAAAGAATTCTTCATGCGCGCCCGGCCGAGCTCGCTCATCCGGCGCTTCGCCGAACCGGCCGAGGTGGCGGCGCTGGTCACCTACGTGGCAAGCCCGCTCGCCAGCGCCACCACCGGCGCTGCGCTGCGCGTGGACGGCGGCATCGTGCGCAACCCGTTCTGAGAGCTTGTGAATTTTTCAAGCTCTCAGGCCGGCCAGGGATGGCCGGACGCGAATCGAGCCCGTAAGGGCTTGATTCGCGGGAGCCCGTCCGGGCGCGTACCGGACGGGCGACGCAAGAAATGCGCAGGACGCGCATTTCTTCACAAACTCTGAGCCCCCGCGCCAGCCGTCACCGCAGCGGCCACAGGAGCGGCCGTAGGAGCGGCTGCAGCCGCGAACACGAACCTCACCCGCATCACTCCCGCCCCCAGCGCCGGTAGCGCCACTGCCAGTGCGCCGGGTGGGCGCGGATTTCCGCCTCGGCCAGGCGATACAGCGTCTGCAGCGTCGGCTCGTCCTCGCGCAGGGCGCCGGTCGGGGCCGGCAGCGGCGCATGGATGACGAGCTCCTGCAGCTGCGGGTGCAGGAACACCGGCACGATCGGCGCCCGCGCGCGGCGCGCCAGCACGAACGGCCCGGCCGGCATCGGCACGCGCTTGCCCAGAAAATCGATGTCGATGCCGCCGTCGTCCTTGACGCCCTGGTCGACGTAGATCATCACGATGCGGCCGCGGCGCAGCGCGTCCAGCACGCGCGGCGCCGTCGGCTGGTCGGGCTCGAGGCGGATCGCCTCGATGCCGATTTCGGCCAGCGCCGCCACGTAATACCCGCGCGGCACGCGCCGTGCCTCGCGGATGACGATGCTGACCGGATAGCCGGCCTGCGCCAGCCAGATCGGCACCTTGGCGAAATGCCCCAGATGCAGGCCGACGCCGAGCACGCCCCGCCCGCCGGCCAGCGCCTGGTCGAGGTGTTCGCGGCCGTGCGCGGTGATCGGCCCCACGAATTGCTCGGCCGACACGGTTTTTTCGAGCAATTGCAGGAACTCGAGCGCGCCCACGGTGACCTCGCACAGCGCCTCGCGGCCGATGGCGGCCAGCTCGGACGTCGGCCGCCCGGGCAGCGCCCGGCGCAGGTTCGCCAGATCCCGCCGCCGCGCCAGCGGGCGCAGTGCCCAGTTGAGGCGCCCGAGCGCCCGGCCGACCCGGCGCGTGGCGCCCGGCCGGCGGGCCAGGCCGGCAGCGAGCCGGCGTAACCCGGCGAACACCGCCCGCCGCCAGGCGCGGCGCAGCGGACGCAGCAGGCGTCGGCTGCGCGTCGATGCCATCAGTGAACCTCCGCGGCGGCGGCGCGCAGCTTGCCGCCGGCTATGTGCAGCACCTGATCGGACACGTCCAGCAGCGCCGGGCGGTGGGTGATGGCCAGCAGCGTGTAGCGGCCCTTGAGCGCGCGCAGCGTGTCGCGCACCGCCGCCTCGGCGGCGGCGTCGAGCGCCGAGGTCGGCTCGTCCAGGATCAGCAGCTTGGGTTCGTGCACCAGCGCGCGGGCGATGGCGATGCGCTGGCGCTGGCCGCCGGACAGCTTGCCGCCGCGCTCGCCGACCGGCGTGTCGAGTCCCTGCGGCAGGGCGGTCACGAACTCCCAGGCGCCGGCCTGGCGCAGCGCCCGCTCGGCGTCCGCGCGCGTGAGGGCGGGATCACCCAGCGTCACGTTGGCCAGCACGCTGTCGTGCAGCAGCAGCGTGTCCTGCGGCACGTAGCCGATCATGCGCCGCCAGGCGCGCCGGTCCAGCGCCGGCAGCGGCACGCCGTCGACCAGCACCTCGCCAGCCTGCGGGCTGAGCAGGCCGATGACGATGTCGACCAGCGTGGTCTTGCCGGCGCCCGAGGGGCCGATCAGCGTCGTCAGCCGGCCGGCCGGGATAGTGAGATCGACCCCGTCCAGCACCACCCGCTCGCCGTAGGCGAAGCGCAGGCCGCGCAGTTCGATGCCGCGCGTCAGGCCGGGCGCCACGCCGCCCGACGGCGGCTCGGCCGCCGCGCGGGCGTCGTCGATGGCATTTTTCAGCAACCAGTAGGCGCCTTCGGTGCTGACCATGTTCTGGTACTGGCGCTGCACCTTGGTGAAGTAGCCGAGCACCCGCGCCAACAGGAAGATCACCACCATCACCGAGGCCAGCGACAGCCCCAGGTGGGCGATGGCCAGGTACAGGCCCACCGCCGCCAGCGAGGCCAGCAGCGGGTCCTGCACCGCCGGCAGCGCCTCCTTGGCGATCACCTGCCGGCGCAGCGCCTTGTCGATCTGCCGGGTCTGGCGCGTGAGGATGCCGTCGGCCAGATCCTCGCGACCCATCGCCTTCAGCGGCTTGACCGACTGCAGCACGTCGGTGAGATAGGTCACCAGCGCCGCGGTCAGCTGCGACTGGCGCGTGCCGGCCCGCTTGGCGCGGCGCACCAGCCCGCCCATGGCCAGCATCAGGGTACCGCCCACCACCAGCGCCACCAGCGTGGCCTGCCAGGACACCAGCAGCGCCAAGGCCGTGTAGATCAGCGCCTGCACCAACAGCGCCAGCACCTGGGCGGCGTTGAAATAAGCATTGGCGGCACGGTTGGCCTCGCCGGAGATGGCGTTCGACAGCGCGCCCACCGGCGTGCGCAGGTAGTACTCCCAGCGGCTCGCCAACACCGCGCGCAGCAGCGCCAAGCGCAGGTCGGTGCCCACCAGCGCCACGGTGTAGCCGACCTGCGCGTTGGCGGCCAGCGTCAGCAGCGCCTTGGCCAGCATGGCGAGCACCATCAACACCAGCACCGGCTCGAGGCGCGGGGCGATACCGAGCGCCGCCAGGAACTGCGTCACCTGCCGCGCCGGCAACGGCAAGCCGGCGCCATCGCCCGCCACCGACACCAGCATGGCCAGCAGCGACGACAAGCCGACGCCGTCCAGCAAGCCCGCCAGCAACAGCGCCAGCAGCGTCAACAGGCTGCGCCACGGGTAGGCGCGCGCAAAGTGCACCAGCAGCCGCATCAGTGCGCCCAGCGCACGCGGCGCACCGCCTGCGGCCGGTAGCCGGTGGCGATGCGGTAATAGAGGTGCCGGATCACCTGACCGCGCCAATGGATCGGCCGCTGCCGGATCGGCCCGACGTTCACCAGCGCCGCGTCGACGCGCGGGTCTTCGAGGTCCTTGCGTTCGAAATCGACCGCCAGCACCGGCCGCTGGCCGCCGCTCGGATCGTCGAACCAGTACTCGAACATCACCGCGCTGCCACCGACCAGGTTGCGCGAGGTGATGTTGTCGTAGCGGCCGTCGAGGTCATGAAACGACAGCCCGGCAGCGATCGCCCACTTGCTCATGGCGGCCACCAGCGGCCGCTGGCCGGTGTCGCGCTCGACCTGCTGCTCGAGCTCGTGCACCGCCTGCGCCGTCTCGTGCCAGCCCAGATAGGCGACGTCGCCCAGCGTCGGGTAAGGCACGCCCGGCAGTCCCCACACCAGGTACACCGCCACGGCGCCGTAGACAGCGCCGAGTGCATACAGCGACGGCCGCCAGATGCGCCTGAGCGCCTGCCGCAGCCGGTCCCCGGCCGGCGCCGGCAACACCAGCGTGGCGGCCAGAAACGGCAGCAATCCGATGTAGGCCGGTCCGGTCCAGTGGAAATGCGGGTACTGGTACAGGCTGAAGGCAAAAAACACCCCGAACGGCACCGCCGCCGTCCACAGCAAAAACCGCCGGCTGCGCGCATCGGGCACCGCCTGCGCCCGCCACGCCGGCCGCGTGGCCGCTCCAAAAGCCGCCACGGCGCCGGTCGGGAACAGCAGCAGCAAGGCGTGCGCCAACAGCAGGTGGGTCGAGAACTCGACCTGCAGCTGTCCCACGCGCCGGCTGCCCTGGAAGGCGAACGACGCCCAGTGGTGCTGCGCGTTCCACACCAGCACCGGCGCGAACAGCAGCAGCGCCAGCGCCACCGCCAGGTACGGCTGCGGGCGCCCGAGCCAGCGCCGCGCCTGGGCGTCGGTGAGCACGAAACCGGCCGCCGCCGCGGCCAGCAGCACGATCGGATACTTGGCGAGCAGCCCGACCCCCATGGCCAGCCCCGCGCCCAGCCAGGCGCGCGCCTGCCCCCGCACCAGCGCCTGGTGCAGATAAAACAACCCGGCCGCCCAGGCCGCCACCAGCGGCGCATCCGGCGTACTCAAAAAGCCGGCCAGAAAAAAGCCCGGCAGCGCGCAGCCCAAAAGCACCGCGCCGGCCGCCACCGCGGGTTGATCGCTCACCTGCCGCGTGAGGCGGTACACGTAGCTGAGCGCAATCAGCCCGCAGGCCACCGCCCCCAGCCGCACGCCGGCCGGCGTATTGCCCAGCAGGTGCGTGCCGAGCCAGTCGAGCCACGCCACCATCGGCGGGTGATCCAGAAAGGCCAGCTCCATGCGCTGCGCGTAGAGCCAGTAATACGCCTCGTCGACGATCGGCTCGGCCAGCGGGAAGAACAGCAGCCGCAGGGCGACGAAAAATCCGGCCAGCGCCAGCCACTGCCGCGCGGACACGAGCGATGGAGCGGCCGCGACGGCGGCCGGCGAGATGGGTTTCACGGTTTCGGGCAGTGGCGACGGGCCGGGCGCGGCATGATACCGCCGCCGCCCGCGTCGGCTCAGGGTTTATGAAGAAATGCGCGTCCTGCGCATTTCTTGTGTCGCCCGTCCGCTACACGCCCGGACGGGCTCCCCCGAATCAAGCCCTTGCGTGCTTGATTCGGGTCCGGCCATCCCTGGCCGGCCTGAGAGCTTGAAAAATTCACAAGCTCTCAGGGTTTATGAAGAAATGCGCGTCCTGCGCATTTCTTGTGTCGCCCGTCCGCTACACGCCCGGACGGGCTCGCGCGAATCAAGCCCTTGCGGGCTCGATTCGCGTCCGGCCATCCCTGGCCGGCCTCGGAGCTTGAAAAAATTCACAAGCTCTCAGGTGTGCTTCTGGATCAGCTCGATGCGGTAGCCGTCCGGGTCCTCGACGAAGGCGATCACCGTCGTGCCGTGCTGCATGGGGCCGGCCTCGCGCACCACCTTGCCGCCGCGCGCCTTGATGGCCGCACAGGTCGCGTAGGCGTCCTCCACCTCGATGGCGATGTGGCCGAAGCCGTTGCCCAGCTCGTAGGACGGCGTGTCCCAGTTGTGCGTGAGCTCGATCAGCGGCGTCTTGGCCGCCGACGGACTGGCGACGGCGCCGTCCTCGTAGCCGACGAAGGCCAGCGTGAAGCGCCCGCCCGGAAAATCGTTCCGGGACACCAGCCTCATGCCCAGAACGTCGGTGTAAAACGCGATCGAGCGGTCCAGATCGCCCACTCGCAGCATGGTGTGCAGGATACGCATGACGGTTCCTCCGGCTGACGGCTGCGGCCGTCGCAACGCCACGACGGCCCGAAAACGATTGCGCGATGGTAGCGCGCCTTGACGCCGGCCACGCCCGGCCCTCTAATACGCACCCCGCGCCACGGTGCCCCGGCACCGGCGACACGGCGCGGCGCTTCACACCCGGCCAGGTAGCTCAGTCGGTAGAGCAGTGGACTGAAAATCCACGTGTCGGTGGTTCGATTCCGCCCCTGGCCACCA
>NZ_JAQVGQ010000081.1 GCF_028696615.1 Immundisolibacter sp.
CCATCTGCACCGCGCGGCCGGCGTGCAGCTTGCCGATGTGGTGGTTCTTGAGCCGCAGCAGCGTGGCAAAGACCGCCGCGGGCGTACTCGATGCGGCGCCGTAGTAGCGGTCGCGAATGGTGGCGTTGAGCTTGCCGGGACCGCCGGCAGCATCTTCCTGGATGCGCTCCAGAGTGGCGAACAGCCGGCCGAGCCGGTAGGCGGCGCTTTGGTGTGCGGGATCGAGCATGGGCGGGAACTCCTCCTGGGGTAAATGGCGGCGGCGGGCGTCGCGGTTGAGCCAGCCTTTGATGGCAGCGGCACGCGGGTAGCTCACCTGCTGCTCGGCGCGGCAGCGCTGCACGGCGGCGTTGAGCAGGGTGGCGGGGTACGGCAGCCCTTCGACGATGGCGCGCATCACCTCGCCGCCGAGATTGGGCGCGATGTTGTCGGCCTTGCCCTGTACCGCGGTGGCGGCGAGCAGGCGAAACAGCGACAGGTGCTCGGGGTCGCGCGGCGAGCGCGCCACGGCGATGTCCTCGAAATGCTGCCGAATGCGCCGCGCGAGCTCGATCGCAGGCGCCGTCTCCCAAAAGCGCACGGCGATGCGCGCTGCGTTGGGCGCCAGGCCCAGCACGTAAAAGCGCGTGTCGTCGCTGCCGACGGCAAAACGCCCGGTCTCGACGGCGCGGTAGAGCGCGCGCAGCGCGTCGGTGCCGCGGTCGGGGTCGTCTTTGGGCGGCTCGCCGAACAGGTCCACGAGCGCGGTTTCGAGTTCGTGCGGCGCTTCGGCCCAGAACACCGTCGAGGCGTCGCCCACCTGGATGCGCTGGCGCGAATCCTTGGCAAGCAGATGGTTGAGCGCGGTGGTGTAGGCAAAGGCGGCGGCTTTGCCGACGGGCGCATTGGCGCCTTGTGTCTTGCCGTAGGAATTGAAGGCGTAGAGGTTGAAGGAGACGATGTTCGCGCCCGAGCTTTGCGCGCCCCACACGCCCTTGATGGCGGCATGCAGGCGCTCGGGTGCGGCCAGCGCGCCGCTGACCAGACATGTCACCGTGGCCCCTTCCTCTTGCGAATCATCGGCGGCCAACGCGGTCACGGCCGGGCGCTGACAGATGAGCTCCACATCGCCATGCAAGCGAAAGCTCAGCAGCGGGTTGGTGGTCTTGATTGCCTCCCACGCGGGACAGGCGGCCAGCACCTCGAAGTCGATGCGGTCAAGAAACTTCGGCACCGCGGCAACGCCGGGATCGGCTTTCACCGCCTCCGGCAGCGCGTCGATGCGGGCGCGAAACGCGGCGTGCTGTTCGGCCACGCGCTCCGGCTTGCCGCGGGTGTCGATGCCGAGCACGTATTCGGCCGTGTCCCACAGCAGATTGGCCGCTATGTTCGATGCCCTCTTGACCGCTTGCGGCACCAGAAAGCGCTGGGCGGTTTTCTTTTTGCCCTCGCCGCTGCGCGTGTCGAGGATCTGCACCAGCCGACCCTCGCTGTCGATTTCGAGGATGAACGGGAACTCTTTTTCCTCGAAGCCATAGGCCGGCAGGCGCTGCGACGGGTCGGGATCGGCCTGCTTGCGCCGGTAGTAGTCGGCGAGTGCTTGCAAAATCATGCGCGCACCTCCACGCCATCGAAGTCCGGCACATCGATGACGCCGTCCGTCATCTGCGCGCGGAAAAAGCGCGGCACCGGATCGGCTGGGTTGCTGAAGTCGAGGTCATGCAGCATGAAGCCCAGATCGCGCGTCTCGGCGATCGGCGTGGGCTCTGCGCTCAGGTCTGTCACCCGCCGGAATGCTGCGGCGAACTCCCGGCAGCCGAGATACGGCTGATTCACGCACTGGCCGCGGCCGGCGCGGCGCTCGAACATCTCGCGGTATTTGATGAGCATCTCGCCCGGCGGCGCGTTGGGCTGCAGGGTTAGTTCCGCGTGCAGGCGATAGGCCACGTCGCGCAGAAACAGGCCGGCGCGCTGCTGGCGCTCGTCCTCGATGTAAAGCGCTAGATCGCCGCTGCCGGCGCGCATGGCGCTCTCCACATTGCGCGTGGAAACCACACCCGCCACCTCGTTGCGGCGCAGGTTGATCCAGCGGATGGGCGCCAGCACCTCGATGCGCCGCACCCGCCAGCGGATGGCCGGCTTCCACAGGATGGCCTCGAACACCGCACGCGCCGCGGACGGCGTGATGACGTCGTAGCTCACGCGCTCGACCTTCATCTCGGGGCGGGTGAAGCAGGCGAAATCGCCGCGGACTTCGAGGCAATGGGCTTTCACGGCTCTCTCTCCCTTCAAGCAGCCAGCACGCGGACGTGACCCGCCCGCCCGTAGTCGATGATTTTTCGATCGGCGGTCACCAGCGTGAGACCCGCCACACGCGCCTCGGCAATCAGGAAACGGTCGGCCGGATCGGCGTGCGGATCACCGGGAAGCAGCGTGCTTTCGATGGCGACTTCAGTGGTCAATGTCCGCACGCGCAGCCCGGGCAGCGCAGTGCCTTGTTCGAGCCAGTCTTGCAACGGCGCGGACAGCATGATGCGGTTCTTGGCCAGCAGCAGACCGATCTCCCAGGCGCTGATCACGCTGACAAAAAGGCGTCGCGCTCGGCGCGCCGCCTCGATCTGTGCCACGACTTGCGGCGCCAAGGTGCCCGCCACGCCTTCGGCATACCAGAGCCAGACGTGGGTATCGAGCAGCAGGTCGCTCATCGCGCTGATTTGCCGCGCGGCAGCAGCGGGCGGTACAGCTCATCCTCCTCGCCGGTCTCGGCCGCCAGCGGCTCGTGGGGCACCTCCACGACGTCGCCCACAATGGTGACCGTGCCGCGCAGGTAACCGAACATCGAATCCGCGGTCTCATCCTCGATCGGCACCAGCCTGGCCACCGGCTTGCCGCGCTTGGTGATGACCAGCGGCTCGTGGGTGGCGGCAACCTGGTCGAGCAGCTTCAGGCACTTGGCCTTGAACTCGGCGGCATTGATTTCCATGGTCGACTCATTGTGACCAGTTAAAGTGGTCATCATAAGGTTGCGGTCTTGGTTACACAATCAACCCGGCCGGCGGCACCGGCGCGGCCGGATCGATCCTCAGCCCCAGCGTCGCGTCGTAGGCGACATCACTCACCTGCACGAACAAACCCGGCAGCAGCTCCTCGATGTCGCCCTGCGCGAGCAGGCGCTGGGCGTCGCGCTGGCGGATATTGACGGTGTAGCGCTGCAGCGCGCGCAGCAGCCAGCGTTCCGCACCACCCTGGCGCAGTTGCGCGAGGCGTTGATCGACGGTGGCGTCCCGCCCGTCCGGGCCGCGATAAAGGACGACCACGCTCGCCTGGTCGGCGTCGTCGATCAACCGGAATTTCTCGGCGGCGCTGCGGAAGTTCACGGCGAGCGTCTTGCCGTCCACCGTGAGCAGCTTTTCGATGCCGTGTTTGTCCAGCTCGCACTGGTAATAGAGCTGGCGGAAGTAGCGCTCGAACAGCGCACGGTCGAGCGGATCGCCCGCATGGCCGTGCAGCACGCTGCGGCAGGCGCCTTCGCCCTTGGCGAGCAGGCCCGGCGGCGCGGCGTCGGGCGGCACGAACACCACCACCTCGCCCAAACCGGACAGGCGACCTTCGCGGTTGCAGCGCCCGGCGGCCTGGGCGATCGAGTCGAGCCCGGCGAGCGCCCGGTAGACGACCGGAAAGTCGAGATCGACGCCGGCCTCGACCAGCTGGGTGCTGACCACGCGCGTCGGTTCACCGGCCTTGAGGCGCGCCTTGATGGTGGCGATGACATCGGCCCGATGCGCGCCGCACATCAGCGCCGACAGGTGCAGCGTGCCTTGGGGCAGCAGGGCGTGCAGCGTGGCCGCGTGACGGCGGGTGTTGACGATGGCGAGCACGCTTTCGTGCGCGGCAAGTTCGGCCGCGAGCGCTTCCCAGGCGACGCGCTTTTGCCAATCCGCCGGCAGGCGCACGTTGACGCGCTTCAAGTCCCGATACAGCTCATCCGGCGTCTCGACCTGCGGGCCACCCTGCATCAGCTCGCGCACCGCGTCGAGCCCCTGGATGGTTTTCTGCGGATCGAAATACTCCTGCCGGGCGAGCGCCGGCTGCGTGGCCGTGCTGAGCACCACGGTGACGCCGTAGTGGCGGGTGAGCAGGTTCAGCACAGCCAGGATCGGCTTCAGAAACTCGGGCGGCAGCAGTTGGGCCTCGTCGAGCACCACCACGCTATTCACGATGTGGTGCAGCTTGCGGCAGCGGCTGGTGCGCGCCGCGAACAGCGATTCGAAAAACTGCACGCTGGTGGTGACGACCACGGGCGCGTCCCAGTTCTCGCACGCGAGTCGGCTGCGCAAGCTCTCGCGGCCGGGATCGGATTCTGCGTTGCTGTGGTGCTCGATCACCGCCTCGCCAAAGATGCCGCGGAACACGTCCGCGGTCTGCTCGATGATGCTGGTGTAGGGGATGACGTAGATGACCCGCCGCTGGCCGTGGAGCCGCGCGTGGTCGAGCGCGAAGGCCATGGAGGCCAGCGTCTTGCCGCCGCCGGTGGGCACCGTGAGCGAGAAGATGCCGGGCTTTTCCGCCGCCTTGGCGCGGCACTGGGCGAGGATGCGCCCGCGCAGGCGGTTGACCGGCGTGTCGGGCGCCGCCGCCGCGAGCTTGTCCATGTGGGCGTCGAACGCAGCGCGCAGCGTCGCCAAATCCGGCCAGGCGCCGCGCGCGGCCGCCTTGCCTTCATCCATGAAGGCTTCTGTGTCGAGAAAGTCGGCATCGACCAGCGCCGAGAACAGCATACGCAGCCACAGCGCGAAGCCGGCCGAGCCGCCCGGAATGGCGCGCAGATTCGGCGCAAAGCCGCCGTGGTCGAGAATCTCAGGCGGCGCCGCAGCGAGCGCCTCGGCCAGCTCGGTGCGGCTGGCCTCGGAGGCAAGGCGCGCTTCGAGGCTGCTCGCGTCAGCGTTCCAGTCGTACAGCCCGGCGTGGTGGCTGGCGATCAGGTAGGCCAGCACCCGGCCCGCGGTGCCGAAGCGCTCGCAGGCCAACAAGGCGCCAGCGGTGGAATGGGAAACGCGCCCGGCGCCGCCCTCGATATGCGCGTTCTCAGCCTCGGCGCCGCTGGCGGCGCGCAGGTAGCGCTGAAAACCGGGCCGGTACTTGCCGAGGTCGTGCCACAGACCGGCCTGACGTGCCCAGTCCTGCCCGCCGAAAAGCACCGCGTGATCTGCCGCGCGGCGAGCGACCTCGCTCAGGTGCTGATCCAGCGCGTGAACGCGCAGCCCCGTTTGCCCAACGGTGGTGTGAGCGGCCGCTGGTCGAAGATCGTCGTCGCTGACTGTGCTGTTCATGGAGTGCCCCTCTCCTGCCCAAGCGGAGGATTGCACCCATGGTGCAGCACCACCGTCTTGAATCCTGAGACGGTGAGCACCGTTCAATAAAAATTTTTTTCGGTTGCCGTGACACGGCCGTGTCGACACTGGCGCCGCAAGGCAAGCGCCAGCCAGAGCGATCGCGCAGCGAAGCGGCGCCACACCGCGCGGTCGACCGCGCGTTCAGGGTTTGTGAAGAAATGCGCATCCTGCGCATTTCTTGCGTCGCCCGTCCGGTACACGCCCGGACCGGCTCCCGCGAATCAAGCCCTTACGGGCTCGATTCGCGTCCGGCCATCCCTGGCCGGCCTCGGAGCTTGAAAAATCACAAGCTCTCAGGGTTTGTGAAGAAATGCGCGTCCTGCGCATTTCTTGCGTCGCCCGTCCGGTACACGCCCGGACGGGCTCCCGCGAATCAAGCCCTTACGGGCTCGATTCGCGTCCGGCCATCCCTGGCCGGCCTGAGAGCTTGAAAAATCACACGCTCTCAGCGGTGCGCCAGGACGGCCAGCGCCAGCGAGCCGGTCAGCAGCAGCGCGCCCACGGCGCGGCTGCGGTACTGGGCGCCGGTCAGGCGCTCCACGCCGGCGATGCCCAGTCGCCCCATCACGTACACCACCGCCAGCACCCACAGGCCGCGCGAGGTCTGCACGATGTTGACGATGGTGGCGCGGCCGGCCAGACCGAAGGCGAGCATCAAAAACACCATGCCGGCGATCTGTACGCTGGCGTACACGGCCAGCGCCCGGCCGAATGGGCGGTTGACGCGCCAGCGGCCGGGCAGCAGCGCCAGCGTGATCGGCAACGTCAGCAGCGGCGGCACCAGCAGGGAGTAGACGCCGACCTGCAATGGGCTCAGGCCGGCGCGCAAGGCGCCGACCAGCAGCACATCGGTGATGCCGTACAGCACCGCCGCGGCGGTGACGAACAGGGCCGAGCGCAAGCTGCCGCGAAACTTGCCGTCCGACAGCAGAAACAGGCTGGCAAACGCGCCGGCGGCAGCCAGATAGACCAGCGGCTCATAGGTTTCGGCCAGCCACAGGGCCGAGAAGCCGGCCACGGCGAACAGCTTCAGCCCCAGCATCGGCACCACGAACGAGGCATCGCCGTGGCGCAGCGCCAGGATGAAGAACACCTGCCCCAGCACCACGCTCGCGCCGATCGCCAGCAGCGTGCCCGGCATCTGCCAGAGGGCCTCAAAGCCCGCCCACGGCAGCGCCAGCGCCGCCAGCAGGCCGCAGGCCAGCTGGCTCAGGATGGAAATCTGGAACGGGTCGCGGCTATGCAGCCACAGGCCCTTGGCCAGGGTGAAGGAGATGGCGTGCAGCCAGGCGGCGGCGAGGGTGAGCAGCACGTAGCTGGGCATGGGGGTCCGTGTGGGGAGCTGTGCCGGTGCACGACCGGCTGGTCGGTCGGCCAGCGAAATGCCGAAAAATTCCTTACCGGTAGTTTTTGGAAAGGCCGAAAACTCCGTCCCTGGAATTTTTCTGCTCGCGCCGCGCGGTGAAGCCCCGAATCTGCGCCTTACCCCTGATTCAGCCGGCGCATCCGGCCCGGGACGCAGCGCTGAATGAATCAGCGCATGCCGAACCATTGATCGATGGACAGGCGCCAGGCGGCGGCCCTACTCCTCCCAGTCGGCGCCGAATTCGTCCTGCGGCGGCACGTCGTCTTCCAGGCCGTCGGCGTGCCCGCGCCGGCGCGGGCGCTCGCGCTGCGGCTCCTGCCAGTCCTCTTCTTCCATATCGGTTTCGGTGTAGTCGGTGTCGTCGGTTTCGACGTCATCGAGCGGGCCGGTCCAGTCCTCGGGCGGCTCGGCCGGTTCCAGGTCCAGCTCGTACCAGTCGTCGAGGCTGATTTCGTCCAGCGAACCGTCCACGTACTGGATCTCGACGCTGGCGGCTTGCTCGTCGACCGCCACCACCTCGAAGTCGAGGCCTTTGTCGACGTGCTGGTACCAGTTGCCGACGATCGGGTCCATGTCGTAGCTCATAGGTGTGTCCCGTGCGATTTCAGGTCAACAAAACGTCCAGGTGGGCGCGCACGCTGCGCGCCAGGGCCGACAAATCGTAACCGCCTTCCAGCACCGACACGACGCGGCCGTGCGCGTGGCGCGCGGCCAGATCGCTGATCACCTGTGTCACCCAGGCGTAGTCGTCCTCGGTCAGGCACAGCTGGGACATGTCGTCGTCGCGATGGCCGTCGAAGCCGGCAGACACGTACACCATCTGCGGCGCGAAGGCCTCCAGCGCCGGCAGCCATTCGTCCTGCACGGCGCTGCGAAAGGCGGCGCTGCCTAGGCCGGCGGCGATCGGCGCGTGCACCACGTTGGGGGCGCGAAAGTTCAGGTCCGTGTACGGGTAGAACGGGTGCTGGAAGCTGCTGCACAGCAGCACGTCGCTGCGGTGATGGAAGATTTCCTCGGTGCCGTTGCCGTGGTGCACGTCGAAGTCGACGATCGCCACCCGCTGCACTGCGCCGCCGGCCAGCGCGTGCGCCACACCCACCGCCACGTTGTTGTAAAAGCAAAAGCCCATGGCGCGGCGGCGCTCGGCGTGGTGGCCCGGCGGGCGCACGCAGCAGAACGCGTTGCGCACCGTGCCGGCCAGCACCAGCTCGGTGGCCAGCACCGCCGCCCCGGCGGCGCGGCGGGCGGCGGCCAGCGTGTAGGGATTCATGGCCGTGTCGGGGTCGACGTGGATCACACCGTGCTCGGGGCTGCGCGCGTCGAGCGCGTCCAGGTAGTCGGCGTCGTGCACGCGCAGCAGCTGCTCGCGCGTCACCTCCGGCGCCTCGAAGTGGCGCAGCAGCGGATCGAGGCCGGTGGCGATCAGGTGATCCTCGATCGCCGCCAGGCGGCCCGGCGCCTCCGGGTGCCATGGGCCGGCGTCGTGCTCGCGGCAGGCCGGGTGGGTGATGAAGGCGGTGTGCATGGCTCAGCGGCGCGCTTGCGCGGTCAGGTCCAGCGTCACGCGCACCAGCGACGGGTCGTCCGGGTCGTCCTTGATACGAAAGCCGAGCTTGCGCACCAGGCCCAGCATGGCGGCGTTCTCGCGCAGCACGTCGCCCCAGATTTCGCGGATGCCGCGGGCGGCGGCGTAGTCGATGATCTCGCGCATCAGCAGCGCGCCCAGACCCTGGCCGGTCATGTGCTCGGGCACCACCACGGCGTACTCGGCGCGTTCGTTGTCGGGATCGGCGGAAATGCGCACCACGCCGTAGATTTCCGTGGTGCCGGGAATGCCGGGCTCGGTCAGGATGAGCGCCATCTCGCGGTCGTAGTCGATCTGCGTCAGGCGCGCCGCCAGGCTGTGGCCGAGCTCTTTCATCGGCACGAAAAAGCGCAGCCGCACCTGCTCGGGCGTGAGCCGCTCGAAGCTCTTTTGCAGCATCGGCTCGTCCTCGGGCAGGATCGGGCGCAGCAGCAGGCGCCGGCCGTCGCCGATGACGACGAATTTCTCCAGCGACTTCGGGTACGGCCGGATGGCCAGACGCGGCTGCGCCGGGTTGGCCACCGGCGCCACGCGCACGCGGGCGTCGACCGCCAGCACACCCTCGGGACTGGCCAGCAGCGGGTTGATGTCGAGCTCGACCAGCTCGGCCACGTCGGCCGCCAGCTGCGCCACCTTGATGAGGGTCAGCGCGATGGCGCCCAGGTGCGCGCCGGGAATGCCGCGGTGCCCCTTCAGCAGCTCGTAGACGCGCGTCTGGCGCATGAGATCGTGCGCCAGGCGCATGTTCAGCGGCGGCAGGCCGAGCGCGGTGTCGTTCAGCACCTCGACTGCCGTGCCGCCCTGCCCGAACAGCACGCAGGGGCCGAACTGCGCATCGACGGCGATGCCGACGATCAGCTCGTGGCTGCGGCTGCGGTCGAGCATGGGCTCGACCTGGAAGCCGTCGATGCGGGCGTCCGGGCGGTTCTTGCGCACCCGCTCGAGCATTTGTTCGGCGCCATGCCGCACCGCCTCGGCATCGGGCAGGTTCAGCGCCACGCCGCCGACGTCGGTCTTGTGGATGATGTCCGGCGAGCGGATCTTGAGCGCCACCGGGCCGCCGATCTGCGCCGCCGCCGCGGCCGCCTCGTCCGGCGTGGCGGCGTGGCGCGGCTGTACCTGCGGGATGCAGTAAGCGCGCAGCACGCCGGCCACCTCGTCCGGCGACAGCCACTGCCGACCTTCGGCCAACGCCCGGCGGCACAGGGTGCGCGCCGCCTCGACGTCCGGCTCGAACTGCTCGGGCACCGACGGCGGGGTCTCCATCAGCGCCAGGCGGCCGCTGCGGTAGCGTTCGAGATACATGAACGCGCGCACCGCATCCTCCGGCGTGCGGCAGGTGCCGATGCGGTTTTCGGTGAACACCTGCCGGCCGGCGCGCGCCATCTGGTCGCCCACCCAGCTGGTCACCAGCGTCTTGCCCGGCTGGGCGGCGGCGGCGCGCACCACCGCCCGCGCCGCCTCCACGCCGTCGGCCACCGCCACCGGCGCGTGCAGCACCAGCACGGCGTCCACGCCCGGGTCGCGCAGCAGCGGCGCCAGCGCCGCCTCGTAACGCTGCGGCGGCGCGTCGCCGATGATGTCGACCGGATTGCCGTGCGACCAGGTGGACGGCAGCACCTGGTCGAGCGCGGCCAGCGTCTGCGGCGCCAGCTGCGCCAGCCTGCCGCCCTGCGCCTCCAGCGCGTCGGTGGCCATGATGGCGATGCCACCGCCATTGCTGACGATGGCGAGACGATCGCCGGCCGGCAGGCGCGTGGTGGCCAGAATCTCGGCCGCCGTGAACAGCTCGTCCAGCGTGTGCACGCGCAGCATGCCGGCGCGGCGGAACACGGCGTCGTACACCTTGTCGTTGCCGGCCAGCGCACCGGTGTGCGAGGCCGCCGCCCGCGCCGCCGCCTGGCTGCGCCCGGCCTTGACTACCACCACCGGTTTGACGCGCGCCGCGGCGCGCGCCGCCGACATGAACTTGCGTGCGTTGGTGACCGCTTCCATGTACAGCAGGATGGCGTCGGTGTCCGGGTCGCCGGCCAGGTAATCGAGCATGTCGCCGAAGTCGACGTCGGCCATGTCGCCCAGCGACACCAGGTGCGAGAAGCCCACCCCGCGCGGCAGTGCCCAGTCGATGACCGACGTGATCACCGCCCCCGACTGCGCCACGAAGGCCAGCCGGCCGCGCCGCGGTGCCAGGTGCGCGAAGCTGGCGT
>NZ_JAQVGQ010000002.1 GCF_028696615.1 Immundisolibacter sp.
AAACCGATCACGAACGCCCACACCGGCGGCAGCCGGGTCAGCACGCCCAGAAACTGCAGCGGGCTTTGCAGCCGTTCGCCGTGACTGCCGCAGCGCACCGCCACCCACAGCGCGAGCGACCAGAACAGCGGATTGATGCCGAGGATGTCGGAATAAATCGCATAGCGCGCCCCATCCGGCCCGAACAGCGCCTGCACCACCGGAATACCCAGCGAGATGATGTTCGGCAGGCCGCAGCCGATAATCAGCGCGCCGAGCTGCGCCGGACCGCTCAGCGCGAAAAAGCGCTGCCGGAACAGGCCAAACGCCAGCGCCATGCCAAGCACGATGGCGAACATGGTCAGCAGCGGCGCCACGATCAGCTCGGCATTGACCTCGGCGCGCACCACCGTGTGGAAGGCCAGCGCCGGGTAGTAGACGTACATCACCAGCGCACCGATGACGCGCCGCGCGGTGGGCGCATCCACCCCGCCCGGGCGCAGCCGCCGCCACGCATACCCCACCGCCATGATGCCGCCGACCGGCAGCAGCGCCTGTTGCAACACCGGGGCCAGACCGACCACGAAAACTCCTTATGGTTGGCTGCCGAGCGATTCCGTGCTGGGGTTTTGAAGCCACGCAGGCGCGCGCCTGCGTGCAGAACGGACGGTTTCAAGGATCGCGCCGGCGCCGGCAGCCCCGTCGGGCGCCGGCTGCGGTATGGTACGCGTCACCTCTGCGACCGCCCTGCCCATGCACGCCATCCTTGCCGAACCCCGCGGCTTCTGCGCCGGTGTGGTGCGCGCCATCGACATCGTCGAGCGCGCCCTCGAACTCTACGGCCCGCCCGTCTACGTGTTGCACGAGATCGTCCACAACCGGCACGTGGTGGACGACCTGCGCGCCCGCGGCGCCGTGTTCGTCGAAACCGTGGACCAGATCCCCCCCAGCGCACGAGCCATTTTCAGCGCCCATGGCGTGGCCGACAGCGTGGTCGAGGCCGCCGCGGCGCGGGGCCTCGAAAGCATCGACGCCACCTGCCCGCTAGTCACCAAAGTGCATGGCCAGGCGCAGCGCTACGCCGCGCAGGACTACGACGTGATCATCGTCGGCCACGCCGGGCACCCGGAGGTCGAAGGCACGCGCGGCAGCGTGCGCGGGCGCGTGCACGTGGTCGGCGAGCCGCACGAGGTGGCGGACCTCACCGTCAAAGACCCTGCGCGCGTGGCCTACGTGACGCAGACCACGCTGTCGCTGGACGACACCCGCGACGTGATCGACGCGCTCAAGCGGCGCTTCCCCACCGCCCGCGGGCCGGACACCAACGACATCTGCTACGCCACGCAGAACCGCCAAAACGCCGTCAAGGCGCTGCTCGGCGACATCGACGTGCTGCTGGTGGTCGGCGCCCGCAACAGCTCGAACTCGAACCGCCTGCGCGAGGTCGGCGAGCGGGCCGGCATTCCTTCGCATTTGATCGGCGAGGCGGACGAGCTCGACCGCGCCTGGTTTGCGCCGCACAGCCGCATCGGCATCACGGCCGGCGCCTCCACGCCGCAGCGGCTGGTCGACGGCGTGCTCGAACGTCTGCGCGACTGGGGACTGACGCAAGTGAGCCGCCAGGTCGGCGTGGCCGAGGAGACCATCTTCCGCCTGCCGCCACAGCTCGCGCGCCCCGACCGCGGCCGCCTGCCGGCGGACCTGCGCTGAGAGCTTGTAAGTTTTTCTAGCTCTCAGCGCCAACCAGGGATGGCCGCACGCACATTGCTTCACAACCTGTGACGGCACCGCTGTTGGGGCAGACGGCGCGGCAACGGTCACGCCGCTGTATTTCCCAAAGGAATTTTCGAGGGTCCGGCAGGCGGTTTCGCCGCTAAACTGTCGCCATGCGTTCAGTGACAACACCAATACAGATACAGAACGCGATCAGGGTGGGCGGGCTGCTGGGCGCAGTCGTCATGCTGCTGCTGCTCGCGGCGTGCTCGAGCACCGGCGACAAGGCCAAACGTCCGCAGGCGGTCAGCGACACCCACCGCGCCGCCTCGCTGGATGCCGTCGCGCCCGACCCGCGCGACACCGACATCTGGCAGCGCATGCGCGCCGGCTTTGCCATGGACATGCCGGACGACCCGCAGATCGACGTCGAGCTGCGCTGGTATCTGGACCACCCGCTGTTCCTTGAAAACGCCTGGGCGCGCGGCAGCCGCTACCTGTTCCACATCCTGAACGAAATCGAGCGGCGCGGCCTGCCGACCGAGCTGGCCCTGCTGCCGGTGGTCGAAAGCGCCTTCCAGCCGCATGCCGTGTCGCGCAGCAACGCGGTCGGGCTGTGGCAATTCCTGTCCGAGACCGGCCGCGATTACGGCCTACAGCAGACCGCCTGGGTGGACCAGCGGCGCGACATCATCGACTCGACGCGCGCCGCGCTGGACTATCTGGCCGCCCTGGGCCGGCAGTTCAACGGCGACTGGACGCTGGCCCTGGCCGCCTACAACGGCGGCCCGGGTTATGTGTCCAGGATGTGCGAGAGCAACCGCAGTCGCGGGCGCGGCGCCGGCTTCATGGACCTGCCGCTGCGCGACGAGACGCGCTGCTACGTGCCCAAACTGCTGGCGCTGCGCAAGCTGGTGGAGAACCCCGGCCGCTACGGCGTGACCTTGCCGGACATTCCGAACGAACCGTACTTCACTGCCGTCGACGTCGAAGGGCCGATCCGCCTCGACCTGCTGGCGGCGGTGGAAAACCTGCGCCCGGACGACATTCGTGCCCTGAACGCCGGCTTTCATCGTGGCAGCACGCCGCCTGGCGGGCCGCACCGCCTGCTGGTGCCGGTCGATGTGGCCGACGAGGCTCGCCGGCAAATCGCCGCCCTGCCGCGCGAGACGCTGCCGCTGCCGGCCGTCACGCAAAGCCCCGACCTGCCGCAACGGCGTGTGCAATGGCGGCGGCACACCGTGCAGCCCGGCGAGACGCTGACCGGCGTGGCGCAGCGCTATCGGGTCAGCATCGCGGCGCTGCGCCAGGCCAACGGCCTGCACACCGGCACCCTCAAAAGCGGCCAGGACCTGATGATCCCGGTGGCGTACGCGGCCGACGCCCGCCCCGGTCCCAAGCGTGGCTGCGATGGCGAACGGGTGCTGCACCGCGTGGCCGCCGGCGACACGCTGTGGAGCATCGCCCGCCGCTACCAGGTCGAACCCGGACGAATCACCGCCTGCAATCCCGGGCTGAGCGGTGCCGCACTCGCCGTGGGCAAGACCGTGTCGGTCTACCGGCCGGCCGAGGTGACCGCCGTGGCCGACGCCACGCGGCACCGGCGCGAAACCTACACCGTGCGGGCCGGCGACACCGCCTGGCGCATCGCCCAGAACCTGGGCGTCAGCATCGACCAGCTGCAGCGCTGGAACAACGGCCTGCGCACGCAGTCGCTCAAACCCGGTGATCGCCTGACGGTGATCCGCAACGGCGGCTGACGCATGGCGCACACGGTTTTCTTCGTCTCGGACCAGACCGGCATCACGGTGCAGACGCTCGGGCAGGCGCTGCTGGCGCACTTTCCCGGCGCCGATGTGGAACGGGTGGACATCCCGTTCATCGACAGCCCGGCCAAGGCCGAGCGGGTGGCGGCGCGCATCGTCGAGGCGGCCGCCACCGGCGGCCAGCCGGTGGTGCTGTGCAGCATCGCCGATCAACACCTGCGGGCCATCATCAAGCGCTCGGGCGTGCTGTGTCTGGACGTGCTGGAAACCTTCATCGCCCCGCTGGAAAACGCCTTCGGCGTGGCCGCCACACCGCAAGCCACCCACACCCACGGCGCACCGGACTCCAGCGACTACGAAGAACGCATCGAGGCGATCAACTTCACCCTGGCCCACGACGACGGCGTGGACGGCAAGCACCTGGCCGACGCCGACATCATCCTGATCGGCGTGTCGCGCTCCGGCAAGACGCCGACCAGCCTGTACCTGAGCCTGCAGTTCGGCATCCGGGCCGCCAACTTCCCGCTCACCGAGGACGACCTCGAAAACCTGACGCTGCCCAAATCGCTGCTGCCGCACCGCAACAAGCTGTTCGGCCTGAGCATCGACCCGGTGCGCATCCACCGCATCCGCGAGGAACGCCGCCCGGGCAGCCGCTACGCCTCGCTGGCCCAGTGCCAGTTCGAGGCCCGCCAGGCGCTGCGCCTGTACCAGCGCCTGAACATTCCGCACCTGGACTCGACCCACAAGTCGATCGAGGAAATCGCCACCACCGTCATCCAGCAGTTCGGCCTCAAGCGGCGGGTGTTTTAGGAACGCAGGTGCCGCCGTGCACCATGCCCAGGCGTCGCCCGATCGCCGGCTCGGTCAGCACGGCGGCCATGGCGTCGAAGTCACCGAGCTCGCCCGCCGCAAGGTAGTCCGCCAGTAAGGCCGCCTCGGGTCGCTGCAGCAGAGCGACCAGGCCGGCTTCGATGTCGAAATGCTCCTGCGCGCGCAGCGTCTCGGCCAGGCGGCAGGCGAAATACGCCAGCGCCACGACCGGCAACAGATCCGGCGCGACGCTGGCCGGCGCTGCCACCAGCGGTTTGAGACTGTCGCCCAATGCCCGGCGCAGGTCGCGTGGCAGCCGCCAGGCACTGCCGAGGCGGGCGCCGACGATGGCCGCGTTGAAGCCCAGCGCGCGCTGCACGGCATCGACCCGCCCAGGCAAGTCGCCCTCGCCCTCGTAGACGGCTGCCAGCCAGGGATGGTGCGAGACGAGCGTGATGTCTCCCAGACCGAACAGCAGCGCGCAGGTGGACCGTTCCGCCGCCCCTTGCTGGCGCCGCCCCTGCGCCACCGCCAAAGCGACGGCGCTGGCCAGGTAACTGCTGGCCCACAGGCTTCGATGAACGCGCTCGGCGGCCGCATCGACGGCCGGCGAGATGGCCACCGCATGCGAAACGGCGATGTCACGCACCAGATTGGCGCCCAGGTAGGTGATGGCGTGCTGCACGCTGGTGATTTCGCGCGACAGGCCGAACTGCGCCGAGTTCACCGTGCGCAGCAACAGTGCAGCCATGGCGGGGTCGGTGGCCACCACCCGCGCCAGCTCCGCCGGATCGTCACCAGCCCGCAGCAACGCCCACAGTACCCCGCTCGGACGTGGCACGGCGTCGGTCAGCGCCTCCAGCCGCCGGTTCGCCTCGGCCGTCAGCTGCGGCTCGTCCAGCAACGTCAGCTCCGGCACCGCTGGTCTGGCGGTCGGCGTCAGCCGCGCCCCCGCCGGACCGGCGGTGCCGGACCGCAACGCCGCGCGGCTGTTCGCCGGCGCGGCCGAGCGCCGCTGGCTGGGCCCCGCCCCGGCCCCGCGTCGCCGGCCCGGCCGCGGTTTCGCCGACCACCACAACACGCCCATGCCGGCCAGCAACGCGCCGGCCACGACCGCAAATCCCATGCCGCCCATCCCGCGTTGATTGTCGCCGCATCGGTCGCTTCGACGCGGCTGCCGCCGCGCTGCGTTACGCCATCGTCAGGCCAAATGAAGCCGATTCATGAACGCCCATACAACTTCAGCAGCTCGCCCAGGCGCGCCGCCAGCGGCGCCGTGAGCTGCCCGGCGGCGAGCCGCCAGCACCAATTGCCCTGCACAGTGCCCGGCGTGTTCATCCGCGCGGCGCTGCCCAGGCCCAGCAGGTCCTGCACCGGCAACACCGCCAGTTCGGCCACCGAAGCCAGCGCCGCCCGGATCAGCGGCCACGGCATGGCCTCCCCCGGCAGGCCGAGGTAATCGAGCGTGCGCTGCGCGGTCGCCGGCGGCGCGCTGTCGAACCAGCCGCAGGTGGTGTCGTTGTCGTGCGTGCCGGTGTAGGCCACGTCGTCGCGGGCGTGGTTGTGCGGCAGGTGGGGATTGCTGGCATCGCCATCGAAGGCGAACTGCAGCACCACCATGCCCGGCAGGCCGAAGCGCCGGCGCAGCGCCTCCACCTCGGGCGTGATGATGCCGAGGTTCTCGGCCACCAGGCGCAGGTCCGGGAAGGCCTGCGTGATGGCGTCGAGCAGCGCCGCGCCAGGCACCGCCTGCCAGGCGCCGGTGACCGCGGTGGGAGCGTCGGCCGGAATCATCCACACCGCCTCCAGACCGCGGAAATGGTCGATGCGCAGCAGGTCGAAGCGCTGCGCCTGGGTGGCGACACGCGCCCGCCACCAGGCGAAATCCTGCGCCTGGTGCCAGTCCCAACGGTAGTGCGGATTGCCCCAGCGCTGGCCGTCGACGGCGAAATAATCCGGCGGCACGCCGGCCACGTATTGCGGCTCACCGTCCTCGTCCAGCAGGAACGCCTGCGGCGTCGCCCACACGTCGGCGCTGTCGTGGGCCACGAACAGCGGCAGATCGCCGAACAGGCGCACGCCGTGCTCGTGCGCGTAGGCGCGCAGTTCCCGCCATTGGCTACAGAACGCGTACTGCTCGAAGTACACCTGCGCCACGACCGGCGCGTGGCGGCGGCGGGCCGCGGCCAGCACCGCCGGATCGCGATCGCGCTCGGCCGCCGGCCAGGCAGTCCAGGGGCTGCCGCCGTGTGCCGCCTTGAGCGCGCTGTAGAGCGCGAAATCCTCCAGCCAGTGCGCCTGCCGGGTGCAGAAATCGCCAAAATCGGCCGCCGGCTGCTGCGCAAACGCCGCGCCCGCGGCGCGCAGCTGCTCCTCACGCGGGCGGTCGGCATTGACGGTCTGCAGCCAACCGCGGTCACGCAGCCAGTCCAGGCTGATCAGCTCGGGATTTCCGGCGTGGCTGGAGGTCGACTGGTACGGACTGCCGCCATCGCCGGTCGGCCCCACCGGCAGCATCTGCCACACCGAACAGCCGGCGGCGGCCAGGAACTCGACGAAACGGTACGCCTCGTGCCCCAGATCGCCGCAGGCAAACGCCCCGGGCAGCGAGGTCGGATGCAGCAGCAGCCCAGCCCGCCGCTCACCGGGCATGGTGCAGCGCCTGCCCCAGCATTTCCGGGATCACCAGCGTCACGCCGCCCGGGGTGACGCTGAAGCGCCGCGCGTCGGCGTCGTGGTCGTAACCGATTTCGGTGCCCGGCGGCAGCACACAGCCACGCTCGATGATGGCGCGGCGGATACGGCAGCCGGCGCCGATCTGCACCCGCGGCAGGATCACGCAATCCTCGATCTGGGCGCCATCGTCCACGCGCACGCCGGTGAACAGCAGCGAGCGGCGCACCAGGCCGCCGGAGACGATGCAGCCGCCGGAGATCACCGAATCGACCGCCATGCCGCGCCGGCCGTCGTCGTCGAACACGAACTTGGCCGGTGGCACCTGCTCCTGCAGGGTCCAGATCGGCCACTCGGTGTCGTACAGGTTCAGCTCCGGCGTCACCGCCACCAGGTCCATGTTGGCAGCGTAGTAGGCGTCGAGCGTGCCGACGTCGCGCCAGTAGGCCTGCCCGCCGGTCTGCCCGTCGACGAACGGGTAGGCATACGCCCGGTAACGGTCGATCAGGCCGGGGATGACGTTGTGCCCGAAGTCGTGCTGCGAGCCCGGCGTGTCGGCGTCCTTGTAGAGCTGCTCGAACAGGAACGCGGTGTTGAACACGTAGATGCCCATCGAACACAGGGCCCGGTCCGGCTTGTCTGGCAGCGGCGCCGGCTGCGCGGGCTTCTCGACGAAGCTGCGGATACGCAGGTCACCGTCGACACCCATCACCCCGAAACCGCTGGCATCGGCCAGCGGCACCTCGATGCAGCCGACCGTGACGTCGGCCTCCCGCGTCACGTGCGCCGCCAGCATCGGCCCGTAGTCCATCTTGTAGACGTGATCGCCGGCCAGGATCAGCACGTACTCGGGATTGTGGGCGGCGATGATGTCCAGGTTCTGCCACACCGCATCCGCCGTGCCGGCGTACCAGGAGGTCTCCAGGCGCTGCTGGGCCGGCAGCAACTCCACGAACTCGCCGAACTGGCCGCTCAGGTGCCCCCAGCCGCGCTGAATGTGCAGGATCAGCGAGTGCGCCTTGTACTGCGTCAGCACGCCGATGCGGCGGATGCCCGAGTTCACGCAGTTCGACAGCGGAAAATCGATGATGCGGAACTTGCCGCCGAACGGCACCGCCGGTTTGGCCCGCCACAGCGTGAGCTGCTCGAGCCGGCTGCCGCGCCCGCCGGCCAGTACCAGCGCCAGCGTGTCGCGGGTTAGCTCACTGATGAAGCGTTCGGGCCGACGGGCACCGTTCATGCGTCCTCCAATGTTTCGTCACAAGCCGGCGATGGGTCATTGATACCATGCGTGGCAACCGCACCATCACGGCCCCTTCTGCGTGAACGCAACCAGCATTCCAGAATTTTCGACCGACGACCTGCAACGCCTGCAGGACGGCCGCCTGCACGATCCATTCCACCTGCTCGGCCGCCACGGCCCGCAGCTGCGGGCGTGCTGCCCCGACGCCGCCGCGGTGGTGGTGGAAGAAGCCCCCACGCTGGCGCTGCGGCGCCTGCCCGACAGCCACGTGTGGGTGGCCGATGTTGGCACGCGCCCGCTACCGGCGCATTACACGCTGCGCTGGCGCGATGCCGACGGGCGCGAACAGCGCCGCGTCGACCCGTACAGCTTCGGCCCGCTGCTGTCCGACTTCGATCTGTACCTGTTCGGGCAGGGCCGGCACTGGCATCCGCAGAATTTTCTGGGCGCCCACCTGCGACGGGTGGACGGCGTGGACGGCGTGCTGTTCGCCGTGTGGGCACCCAACGCCGAGGGCATCTCGGTGGTCGGCGACTGGAACGGCTGGGACGGACGCTGGCACCCCATGCGCAACCGCGGCAGCAGCGGCGTGTGGGAGCTGTTCATTCCCGGCGTGGTGGCCGGCGCGCTGTACAAGTTCGAGCTGCGCACCGCGCACGGCCTGCTGCTGAAGGCCGACCCCTACGCCCGCGCCGCCGAGCTGCGCCCGGCCACCGCCAGCCGCGTGGCGCCGGCCACGTCCTACGCCTGGGGCGACGAGGCCTGGCTGGAACGGCGCGCCGCCGGCGACTGGCATCGCCAGCCGATCAGCATCTACGAGCTGCATCTGGGCTCCTGGCGCCGGCGCGCCGACGGCGGCTTTCTGAGCTATGCCGAAATCGCCGACCAACTGGTGCCGTACGTGCAGGAACTCGGCTTCACGCACGTGGAGCTGCTGCCGGTGATGGAGCACCCCTTCGACGCCTCCTGGGGCTACCAGTGCACCGGCTACTACGCACCGACCGCCCGCCACGGCGAGCCGGACGGCCTGCGGCTGCTGATCGACCGCCTGCACCAGGCCGGCATCGGCGTCATCCTGGACTGGGTGCCGGCGCATTTCCCACGCGACGCGCACGCGCTGGCCCGCTTCGACGGCACCGCGCTCTACGAGCACGACGACCCGCGCCTTGGCGAGCACCCGGACTGGGGCACGCTGGTGTTCAACTTCGGCCGCGCCGAGGTCAAGAGCTTCCTGCTCGGCTCGGCCTTGTACTGGGTGGAGGCGTTTCATGCCGACGGCCTGCGCGTGGACGCGGTCGCCTCCATGCTGTACCTGGATTATTCGCGCGGTCCCGGCCAGTGGCTGCCCAACCGCCACGGCGGCAACGAAAACCTCGAGGCGGTCGAATTCCTGCGCGAGGTGTGCGGCGTGGTGCAGGGCCAGCATCCCGGCACGCTGATGGTGGCCGAGGAGTCCACCGCCTGGCCGCAAGTGACGCGCCCGCCGTGGACCGGCGGACTCGGCTTCGCGCTCAAGTGGAACATGGGCTGGATGCACGACACGCTCGAGTACCTCGAGCACGACCCGGTGCACCGCATGTACCACCACGACCGGCTCACCTTCAGCATGCTCTACGCCTACACGGAAAACTTCGTGCTGCCGCTCAGCCACGACGAAGTGGTGCACGGCAAGCGCGCACTGCTGGCCAAAATGCCCGGCGACGACTGGCAGAAGTTCGCCAACCTGCGCCTGCTGCTGGCCTACCAGTTCACCTTCCCGGGCAAAAAGCTGCTGTTCATGGGCGGCGAATTCGGCCAGTGGGCCGAGTGGAACCACGAGCGCGCACTCGACTGGTACCTGCTGGATTACGACCGCCACCGGGGCCTGCAGGCCGCCGCGCGCGATCTCGCCCACCTGTACCGCAACCACGCCGCCCTGCACGGGCACGACTTCGAGCCGCACGGCTTCGAGTGGGTGGACTGCCACGACGCCGCCCAGTCGGTGATCAGCTACCTGCGCCACGGCGGCGGGCGCAGCGTGCTGGTGGTGCTCAACTTCACGCCGGTGGTGCGGCACGGTTATCGCCTCGGCGTGCCCGGACCCGGCTGGCACGCGGTGTGTTTCAACTCCGACTCCGCCTACTACGGCGGCAGCAACACCGGCACCGCCGGTGCACAGGCCGAGCCGGTGCCCTGGATGGGCCGGCCGTGGTCGGTGTCGCTCACCCTGCCGCCGCTGGCGGCGCTGGTGCTGGAGCTGCCGTGAAACGCCTGCGGGTGCTGCTGGCGGCCAGCGAGGCCTGGCCACTGGTCAAGACCGGCGGTCTCGGCGACGTGGTGGGCGCCCTGCCGGTGGCGCTGCGTGGTCTCGGCGTCGACGCGCGCCTGGTGCTGCCGGCCTACCCGGCCGCGCGCCAGGCACTGCCCGACGCCCGGCCGCTGGCGCGCTCGGCGCTGTACGGCGCCGACATCACGCTGCTGCGCGGCGAGCTGCCGGCCGGCGGCCGGCGCATGCTGCCGGTGTACTTGATCGCCACCGCCGCTTTCGATCGCCCCGGCAATCCCTACCAAAACGCCGACGGCGTGGACTGGCCGGACAACCCGGCGCGCTTTGCGCTGTTCTGCCGCGCCGCGGCGGCGCTGGCGCTGGGCCATCTGGCGCCGGACTGGCGCGCCGATGTGGTGCACGCGCACGACTGGCAGGCCGGCCTGCTGCCGGCCCTGCTCAGCCTGCACACGCAGCGGCCGCGCAGCGTGTTCACCGTCCACAACCTCGCCTACCAAGGCTTGGCACCGGCCGCGGATGCCGCCGCACTCGGCCTGCCGGCCGAGTGGTGGCGCTTCGACGCGCTGGAGTTCTTCGGGCAACTGGCGCTGATCAAGGGCGGCCTGGTGTTTGCCGACCGCATCACCACCGTCAGCCCGCGCTACGCGCAGGAGATCCAGACCCCCGAGTTCGGCTGCGGGCTGGACGGCCTGCTGCGCTACCGCGCCCACGCGCTGGTTGGCATCCTGAACGGCATCGACGCCGAGCAGTGGAACCCAGCCACCGATCCGGCCCTGCCCTACCGCTACGACGCCGAGCACCTGGACCTTAAGGCCGCCGACAAGGCGGCGCTGCAGCAGGAACTGGGACTCGCGGCCGAGCCGCGGGCGCTGCTGCTCGGCCTGGTCAGCCGCCTGGTGGCGCAAAAAGGCATCGACCTGCTCATCGACGCCCTGCCGCACCTGCCGGCCGATGTGCAACTGGTGGTGCTCGGCAGCGGCGAGGCCGCCTACACCGAAGCCCTGCGCGCCGCCGCGGCGGCGCAGCCGGCGCGCATCGCCTTTCGCGCCGGCTACGACGAACCGCTCGCCCACCGCATCCAGGCCGGCGCCGACGCCTTGCTGGTACCCTCGCGCTTCGAACCGTGCGGCCTGACGCAGCTGTACGCCCTGCGCTACGGCACCGTGCCCATCGTGCGCGCGGTGGGTGGTCTCGCCGACACGGTCGTCGACGCCAGCGCCGAGAATCTCGCCAGCGACTGCGCCACCGGCATCGTATTCGAGACCGCCAGCAGCGCCGCCCTGCTGGCCGCCATCGAGCGCGCGCTGGCGCTGTTTCGCGCCGGCGCGCCGTGGCAGCAGCTACAGCGCGCCGGCATGGCCGAGGACCACTCCTGGGAACACGCCGCCGGGGCGTATCTGGAGCTTTACTGCCACCTGCTCGACCAAGAGCTGCCAGGCGCCTGATCGATAACGAAAAACGGCCCGCGGCCGGGGAGTGATTCCCGGTCGCGGGCCGTCTTGCGAGCAAGCGTTTTTAACAGGCCGTTGAAACAGGCCGTCGAAAAAGGTTTTTCAACGGCCTGTCAAACGCTGAACACGTCGAGCTGGCGCGGGATCACGTCGTTGTTGACGATGATCTTCTTCTGCACGATGCCAAAACCCTCCGCGCGCCGGCGCAGCGCGTAGTGGTAGCTGCCGAAGAAGAAATCGGCGCGCTTCTCGTCGAGCTTGAACGCATCGGCGTGGAAGTTCGCCGTCACCAGCAGGCAGCCGTCCCGCTCGCCGGCCAGGCGCACCGTGCTCACCAGGTGGGTGACGCGCGGCATGCGCAGCAGCGACGAGGACAAGCCCGAGCGGATGCGCCAGATGCGCTCGCCGAGCCGCTCCTTGCCCTGCAGGTAGATCAGCGACAGCTGCGTGTCGGGATCTTGCGTGTAGGATTCGTCGTCGTGCCAGGCCGGCACCCAGTAGACGCAATCCTCCTCGTACAGCGCCAGCCAGTCGTCCCAGCGGCGCTGGTCCAGGCAGGCCGCCTCCTCGTACAGAAACTCCGTCACCTCGGCCAGCAGTTGGACGTCGATTGCCATCTCAGGCCACCTCGCGCCGGGTTTGCTGCGCGTCGCGCTCGAGCCCTTTGCACAGCGTGTTCAGCCAGTGCCGGTACTCACCGTGGTACAGCGTCTCGTCGGCGGCGTCGGGCGCGCTCTCCCGCGCGGGGATGCCCACCTCACGGGCGAATTCGTCCGGCCCGATGATGCGCCGCGCCATGCCGCGGTCGAAATCCTGCCATTCGGCGTTGCGTCCGTAGTAGCCGGACTGGCAGGCGTCGAACTCGGTCAGGTCGTCCGGTGTGGCCAGGCCGCTGGCGCTGTAGAAGTCCTCGTACTGGCGCAGGCGCCGGCGGCGCTGCTCGGCCGACTCGCCCTTCATGGCGATGCACTTGACGGTGACCTCGGTCTCGTCCTGCGACAGCGGCCGCCAGGTGCGCACCTGCGTGGAAATGCCGTCGAACAGGATCACGTTGGGGTAGATCAGCACCTGGCGCAGACGTGCCGCCATCCAGCGCGCCCGCTGCTCGCCGAAACGGGCGACCAGGTTGTCGTACTGCATGCCGGCGGCGCGGTCGCGGTAGTTGGCGACGTCGAACCAGATCACCACGTGGCCGTTGCCCAGATCGTAATTACCGCTGTGCGCCTGCGGGTTCAGCACGTCGATGGCCTTGACCTGGTCCTTGCCGGCCGCCTCGGCCGCCTTCTTGGCACGCAGCGCCGCGAGGCGGAAGTACGAGGTATGCACCGGGTCCAGGTGATAACCGTCGACGCCGTTCTCGGCCTGCATCTTCCAGTTGCCGTGGTGCGTGTACACCGAGAAGCCGGGCAGGATCTCGAGGCCCTGCTCGGACTGGTCGGCGAACATGTCCAGGAACACCGCCGCGCCGGCCAAGTGCTCCTTCAGCGGCAGCACGTCGGCGTTGAGACTCGCGAAGATGAAACCCCGATAGGAGCCGACCTGCGGCACCGGCGTCAGGCCGTAGTTGGCCTTGTCGAAGCTCGGCAGGTAACCACCGCCGGCCTCGTTTTTCACATCCAGCAGCGTGCCCTGGTTGTCGAACACCCAGCCGTGATAGGGGCAGGTCCAGTGCTTGGCGTTGCCGTGCGGCTTGCGGCACACGTTGGCGCCACGGTGGCTGCAAGCGTTGATGAAGCCGCGGATCTGCCCGTCGCTGCTGCGGGTGATGATCACCGGCTGGCGACCCATCACGGTGGTGATGTAGTCGCCGGGGTTCGGAATTTCGCTCTCGTGGGCGACGTAGATCCAGTTGCCCTCGTAGATGTGTTTGAGCTCCGCTTCGAAGATCTCGGGATCGGTGTAGATCGAACGGTGGACCTTGAAGGTTTCACCCGGCTTGTCGACGACACGCCAGCGCAGGTCTTCGGGTTTCATACGGCACTCCTGATGAGGCAAGCGAACGGATCGGCGCGGGCCGGCGAGGCACACTCGCCCGACCTGCGCACGAGCGAAGCTTGCGGGACGGGTACCGAAACGGGTTGACGAGCGTCAAGGGCGCCGCCTGAACCGACCCGACCGGTCGGTCGCCCTCACCTTTACAAGCGCGCCTTCGTCAGACTAACGTACGTTGATCTTTGACGGCACCAGCGTTCCGCCCTGGGCCAGCACCCGCCCCGAGGAGACCGAGCCATGAACCGACCGCGCGACTACGCGGATCTCGCGCGCGTGGACCGCACGCACGTCAGCCTGTACACGGACCCGGAGGTGTTCCACGACGAGATGGAGCGCATCTTCTACCGCTCCTGGGTATACGTGGCGCACGAGAGCGAAATCCCGAACCCCGGCGACTACAAGACCACCTACATCGGTCTGGTGCCGGTGATCGCCACGCGCGACGCCAAGGGCAAGGTGCACGTGCTGGTGAACCGCTGCACGCACCGCGGCGCCACCGTGTGTCCGTACGAGAAAGGCCACGCGGCGAGCTTCGTGTGCCCCTACCACGGCTGGGAGTTCGCGCCGGACGGCCAGCTGCTGTCGGTGGGCCTGCCCAAGGGCTACAACGAGGGCGAGCTCGACATGGCCCAGCTCGGTCTGCGCGAGGCGGCCAAGGTGGACAGCTACCGCGGCATCGTCTTCGCGAGCCTGCTGGAGGTGCCGGACATCACGCTGGAGCAAAAACTGGCCGGCGTGCGGCCGGTGATCGACATGTACATGGACCTATCGCCGGTGGGCGAGATCCTGGTCGGCCACAGCGGCATCTACAAACATCCCTACCACGGCAACTGGAAGATCCAGACCGAGGGCTCGGTCGAGGGCTACCACGCCATCTTCACGCACCAGACGGCGCTCGACGTGATGGCGCGCAAGATGGGCGCCTTCCTGCGCGGCTTCCAGAATTCCGGCCTCAAGGGCCTGGACGTCGGCTACGGCAACAACATCCTGGAGGTGTACCGGCTGTCGGACGAGCAGGTGCACCAGCGCTGGCCGAAGCCCTACATCGACATGCTGTGCGACGCCCACGGCGAACGGCGCGCCATGGAGGCGCTGCGCAACCGCTTCAACCTGGTGATCTTCCCGAACTTCGCCATCCTGGAGTACCAGTTCCGCGTCATCCGGCCGATCGAGCCCGACTTCACCGAGGTGCGCATCTACCACACCACGCTCAAGGACGCGCCGGCCGAGATAAACCTCAAGCGCGTACGCGAGCACGAGTTCTTCTACGGCCCGGCCTCGTTCGGCGGCCCGGACGACTACGCCGCCTTCGACCGTATCCAAGAGGGTTTCCGGGCACCGATGGTGCCGTGGGTGCACCTGAACCGCGGTTACCTCAGCGAACAGACCGACGCCCAGGGTCATCGGGTAGGCGACCTCACACAGGAAACCCAGCAGCGGGCGCCCTACTACGAATACCGCCGCCTGATGACGCGGGAGGTGTGAGCATGGACCGCGCGCAAGCCGAAGATTTCCTCTACCACGAGGCGCGCCTGCTGGATGCCGGGCGCTGGCGCGACTGGCAGAAGCTGTTCACCGACGACGCCATCTACTGGGTGCCGGCCAACAAGGCCGACTACGACCCGACCCAGCACGTGTCGTTCATCTACGACACCATGGACCTGCTGAACGAACGCCTCGGGCGGCTCGAAAGCCCGGTGTGCTACTCGCAGCAGCCGCCGTCGACCACGCTGCACCAGATCGGCAACGTCATCGTCGAAGAATCCGGGCCGGATTACGCCAAGATCAGCTCGAATCTGGCGCTGTTCGAGTTCCGCAACAACCGCCAGATGCGCTTCTACCCGCTGCAGACCTTCCCGGCGCACTGCCAGCATCATTTGCAGCGCACGGCAGACGGCTGGAAGATCAAGTTCAAAAAGGTCACCCTGCTCAACTGTGACGGCGAGATCTTCGACCTCACCTTCCTGCTGTAACCGCGAGGGCTCCCCCATGAAGACCGAAGGACGTTTCAGCCTGGATGCCACCGACGGCTTCCCGTTCTCGCGCGACAGCAAGGACTACCAGCAGGGTCTGGCGCTGATGCGCAAGGTGCTGGGAGCGGACGACGCCGCCAAGATCGAGGCGCTGATCGACAACCCGCTGTTCGGCAACGAGATCGGCTACCTGTTCTCCAAGACCTGGGGCGCGCTGTACGCCCGCGACAACCTGCCGCTGCGCGACCGTGCCCTGCTGCTGATGGGCAGCGATCTGGCGCTCGGCCGCGAGGGGCCGCTCAAAGACCACATGCGCGTCGCGCTGTACGCCGGCGTGAGCCCGCAGCAGATCGTCGAGGCACTGTTCCAGTCCATGTTCTACGTGGGTGCCCCGGGGCTGGTGCTGGGGCTCAAGGTGGCCAGCGAGGTGCTGGCGCCGCACATGGAAGCCATGAAGAATGCGCCGGCGATTCCGCAACGGACAAAGGAGGGGACGATGATCAACGATCTTGGCGTGCGCCTTGGACCGATCAACCACGTGGCCATGGCGGTCAAGGACTGGGAGAAGACCGCGCGCGGCTTTGCGAGCCTGATGGGCCTCAAAACCTGGCGCAAGATGGAAATCCCGTCGGCCATCATGGAAAAGGCCGAGTACTACGGCAAACCGGCCGAGTTCGTGTGGATTTCGGCCTTCGCCAAGCTCGGCGACACGCTGATCGAGCTGTGCCAGCCGGTGTCCGGTGAAACCGTGTTCGCCGACTTCGTGAACCAGTACGGCGACGGCATGCAGCACGTGGGGGATCTGTCGCACCCCGAGCCGCTGGAACTGGTGCGCCGCTACACCAGCCAGGGCGTGAAGATCGCCAACTACTGCAAGATCGCCGGCGTCGCCGAGCTGTTCTTCCTGGACACCCGCGAGCAGCTCGGCGGCATGTTCCTGGAAGTGGTGGCGCCGCCCACCTACGCGCAGATCGCCGCCATGGGCGAGGACGTCACCTTCACCTGACGGGCGCCCGCGCGCTCACGCCGACACATTTGTCAGGCCGGCACGCTCCGGCCTGATTTTTTCGTGACGAGGAGAACCAACCGTGCCCGCAACCATCCCGGTCGGCAAATGGCAGTACACCACCGTGGTCGTGCGCGACTACCGACAGGTGGTGTGCAACTTCGCGCGCTTTTTCGGCATCGACCGCTGGGAAGTAACCCGCGTCGACGGCAAGTACCTCACCGGTGCCCGGTTCGATGGCAAGCCGGCGCAGCCGCGTTGGATCTCGGCGCGCGGTCACAGCGGCCAGCTCGGCATCGAGCTGATCCAGCCGGTGGACGGCCCGTCCGGCTACCGGGCCATGCTGGATAGCGTCGGCGAGGGCATGTACGGCGTGGCCGCCAGCGTGTGCGAACCCGGGCAGTTCGAGACCCTCCAGGCGGACCTCGCCGCTCAGGGTATCGGCATCCGCCAAAGCGGCACCTTCTTCGACGCCGTCGACGTCTACCAGCTCGACACCCGCGACGCGCTGTCGAACGTGATCGTCGAGGTGCACTGCCCGCGCCGGGCGGACTGGCAGTCGCGCATCCACCCGCACGAGGTGCTGCAGATGGACCTGAACCGCCTCGGCCCGCAATTCCTGCCGACGCAGAAAATGCTGCACATCGGCGTGGTCTGCAAGGACCGCGACCGCACCAAAGCCAATCTGCAAAAACTGTTCGGCATGCAGCGCTGGATCGAGTTCAAGATCGAAACCGGCGTCAGCATGGAAGACACCACCTACTACGGCCAGCCCTGCTACCACGCCTACGACAACCACGTCGGGCGCCTCGGCGAGCTGTGCTTCGAGCTGATCACCCCGCGCAGCGACAAATGCGTGTATGACGAGTTCCTGAAGGAACGCGGCGAGGGCATGCACCACACCTTCCCCACCATCTGCTCGAAGGAAGAATTCACCGCCCGCCTGCCGGAACTCGAAAAACACGGCATGCCGGTCATCCAGGGCGGGCGCATCGGCGATCTGATGGAGTACTACTACGTCGATACACGCCGCTACCTGCCCGGCATCACCACCGAGGTGGTCATCCCGCTGCGGCCGGACTGGCTGCAGCTGTTCTTCCCGAACCCGGAAGACGCCTCCATACTGACCGGTAACTGAGAACCTGTGAATTTTTCAGGCTCCGAGGCCGGCCAGGTATGGCCGGACGCGAATCGAGCACGCAAGGGCTTGATTCGCGGGAGCTCGTCCGGGCGTGTACCGGACGGGCGACGCAAGAAATGCGCAGGACGCGCATTTCTTCACAAACTCTGAGCCGGCTGGAGCGCGGACGATGATTCCTTTCAGCGTGCTCGATCTGTGCCCGGTGTTCGAGGGCAGCAGCGCGGCCGATGCGCTGCGCAATTCGCTCGATCTTGCCCGGCACGTGGAGCGACTCGGCTTCAAGCGTTACTGGCTGGCCGAACACCACGGCATGCCGGGCATCGCCAGCGCCGCCACCGCGGTGGTGATCGCGCATGTGGCCGGCGGCACTTCCACCATCCGCGTCGGCGCCGGCGGCATCATGCTGCCGAACCACTCGCCGCTGGTGATCGCCGAGCAATTCGGCACGCTGGAGGCGCTGTTCCCGGGGCGCATCGACCTTGGCCTCGGCCGCGCCCCGGGCACCGACCAGGCCACCGCCGCCGCGCTGCGCCGGGACTCGCACGCCAGCGCCGAACGCTTCCCGCAGGACGTCGTCGAGCTGCTGCGCTACCTCGGGCACCTCCCCCACGACGGGCCGGTGCAGGCGGTGCCCGGCGCCGGCTCGCGCGTGCCGGTGTGGATTCTGGGTTCCAGCCTGTTCGGCGCGCAGCTCGCCGCCATGCTGGGCCTGCCGTTTGCGTTCGCCTCGCACTTCGCACCGCAGGCACTGATGCAGGCACTCGACGTGTACCGCAGCCAGTTCCGGCCGTCGGCGCAGCTCGAAAAACCCTACGTGATGCTCGGTTTCAACGTCTACGCCGCCGACACCGACGCCGCCGGCCGCCTGCTGGCGAGCTCCATGCAGCAGGCCTTCGTGGCGCTGCGCACCGGCCGGCCGGGCAAGCTGCCACCGCCGGTGGCGGACTATCCCGACCAGCTGCCGCCCGCCTGGCGCGCCATGCTGGAGGAGTCGATGTCCTGTTCGGCCATCGGCGCGCCGGACACGGTGCGCGCCCAGCTGGCCGCCTTCATCGCCCGCACCGGCGCCGATGAACTGATGATCAGCAGCCCGATCTACGATCACGCCGCACGCAAACACAGCTACGACATCGTCGCCGCGGCCCGCGATCGGTTGGCGGCACCGGCCTGACGGCGGACCGGACGCCTCAACCGCCCAGCAGGCGCCGCTCGGCGTTTTCCACCTGCGCGGCGGTACCGAACAGCACCACCACGTCGCCGGCCGCCAGGCGCAGGTCCCCGCTCGGTTCGAGCTCACCCAGGCCGTCGCGGCGCACGGCGCGCACCTCGGCACCGGTGCGCGCCAGATCGAGATCATCGAGGCGCAGCCCGACGGCGCGCGCGTTGTCCGGCAGGCGCACCGCGTGACGCACTTCCAGCGCCTGCCCCTGCGTGTCCTCGATGCGCGAGCGCTGGCCGTGGAAATAGCCGCGCAGCACGCCGTAGCGTTCCTCGCGCACGCCCTGCACGCTCTGCTGCACGCGCTCCATCGGGAAATCGAGCAGCGCCAGCACGTGCGAGGCGAGCGTGAGGCTGGCCTCGAAGGTTTCCGGCACGATGGCGGTCACGCCGGCCTGCTTGAGCACGTCGCGGTGGCGGTCGTCGGTGGTGCGCACCAGGATCGGGATGTCCGGCGAGCGGTCGCGCACCGCGCGCACCACGGCCAGCGCATGCCGGTGGTCGGTGAAGCTCACCACCACCAGCCGCGCCCGGGCGATGCCGAGCGCGTGCAACAGCGCCGGGCGGCGGGCGTCGCCATAGAACACCCGCTCGCCGCCGAGCAGCGCTTCCTGCACGCGCACCGGGTCCTCGTCCACGGCCACGAACGCCACACCCTCGCGGCTGAGAATGCGGCCCACCGCCTGCCCCACCCGGCCGTAGCCGCAGATGATCACGTGTCCCGACAGCTCGGCGGTGGCGTCGCTCATGCCGACCAGGTCGGCCTGCGCCTGCGGCGGCGGGTGGTGATGGCGCAGCAAAAAGGCCGCCATGCGCCCGTTGTGGCGCACGATCAGCGGCGTCAGCGCCATGCTGAGCACGATGCTGGCCGCCACCAACACGGCCTGCGCAGGGTCGATCAGGCCGTAGGTGCCAGCCACCGCCAGCAGCGCAAAACCGAACTCGCCGCCCTGCGCCAGCAGCAGCGCGGCACGCAGCGCGGTGAGGCGATCCTCGCCCAGGCAGCGGCCGAGCGCCGCCACGATGATGGTCTTGAACACCAGCAGTCCGGCGGTCAGCGCCAGCACCTGCGGCCAGCGCGGCAGCAGTTGTGCCGGCACCAGCAGCATGCCGACGCTGACGAAGAAAATGCCCAGCAACACGTCGCGGAACGGCCGGATCTCGACCTCGATGCGGTGCCGGAAATGGCTCTCACCGAGCATCATGCCGGCGATGAAGGCGCCCAGCGTCATCGACAGGCCAAAGGCATCCGTCAGCAGCGCCGCCAGCAATGCCACCAACAGCGCCGCCAGCACGAACAGCTCCTCCGAATGTGTCTTGGCGACCTCGAAGAACACCCGCGGCAGCACCCACTTGCCAATACCGATCAACACCGCGAACAGCGCAAGGCCTTTGGCGATGGTCAGCGCGAACGTGAGCGGCACATGGTCGCCGGCATTGGCCAGCGCCGGGATCAGGATCAGGAACAGCACCGCGGCGAGATCCTGGAACAGCAGCACCGCCACGCCGAGCTGGCCGTGCCGGGCATACAGCTCGCCGCCGCGGGCGAGCTCGCGCGTGACCACCGCGGTCGAGGACAGCGCCAGTACCGCCGCCATCAGCAGCGCCAGCCGCCCGTCGAGTCCCAGCCCGACGCCGACCGCCATGAATGCCGCCGTGCAGATCAGCACCTGCCCGCCGCCGAGGCCGAACACCAGCCGGCGCATGGCCAGCAACCGCGACAGCGAGAACTCCAGCCCCAGCGAGAACAGCAGGAACACCACGCCGAACTCGGCCAGATACCGGACCGCCTCCTGGTTGACGACCAGACCGAGCGCGCCCGGCCCGATCAGCAGGCCGGTGAACAAATAACCCAGCGTCGCCGGCAGGCGCAGGCGGTAGAACACCGCCAGCACCAGCGCCGAGGCGGTGAGGATGATGACCAGTTCGGTGAAAAAGCCGTGCATCAGGCCGCCGTCTGCTGCCGACTGAGCCACACCAGAACCGCGCCGGCCGCCAGCATCGGCAGGCACAGCAGCTGGCCCATGGTCAGCCAGTCGAAGGCCACGAAACCCAGAAACGCATCCGGCTCGCGCGCAAACTCGCCGATGAAGCGCAGCGCACCATAACCCAGCAAAAACACGCCGGACACCGCCATCCGCGGCCGCGGGCGGGCCGAATACAGCCATACGATCAAAAACAGCACCCCGCCTTCGAGCGCTGCCTGATACAACTGCGAGGGATGCCGCGGCAGCGGTCCGGCGTCCGGGAACACCATGCCCCACGGCAGGTCGGTGACGCGGCCCCACAGCTCGCCGTTGATGAAATTGCCAAGCCGCCCGGCCAGCAGCCCGGTCGGCACCAGCGGCGCCACGAAATCGGTGACCGCAAAAAAACCGCGCCCGGTCTTGCGCCCGTACAGCCAGCAGGCCGCCAGCACACCGAGCAGGCCGCCGTGGAAGGACATGCCGCCCTCCCAGGCCCGCAAAATGGCGGCCGGGTTGTGCAGGTAAAACCCCGGCTGATAGAACAGCACATAGCCCAGGCGCCCGCCGAGCACCGCGCCCATGGCGCCATAAAAAATGAGATCGCCGAGCTCCTGTACCTGCCAGCCGCTGCCCGGACGCAGCGCGCGGTAGCGGCCGAGCCACCAGGCGGCGGCAAAGCCGACCAGGTACATGAGGCCATACCAGCGGATGGCGAACGGGCCGAGGTGCAGCGCGACGGGATCGATGGCGGGATGGTGCAGCATGGGCGTGGATTATCCGGCATGATGCGGTGCGAACCCGCTTTGCCGAGATCGGGACGGTTTTTTTTGGGCTCGCCAGCGCGCCGGTCGAGCCGATTCCGACCACCCGCCAGCCAGCCACTATGACCGACACCGCCACCAACCGCCTCGCCCGAGAACGCAGCCCGTATCTGCTGCAGCACGCCCACAATCCGGTCGACTGGCACCCCTGGGGCGACACCGCGCTGCGCCTGGCGCGCGAGCAGGACAAGCCGATCCTGCTGTCGATCGGCTACTTCGCCTGCCACTGGTGCCACGTGATGGCGCACGAGTCCTTCGAGGACCCGGCCACCGCGGCGCTGATGAACGCGCTGTTCGTCAACATCAAGGTGGACCGCGAGGAGCGGCCGGACCTGGATCGCATCTACCAGCTCGCGCACCAGATGCTCACCGGCCGTGGCGGCGGCTGGCCGCTGACGGTATTTCTGACGCCCGATCAGGTGCCGTTCTTCGCCGGCACGTACTTTCCGAAGCAGGCCCGCTACGGCCTGCCCGCCTTCGCCGACCTGCTGACCCGAGTCGACGAGTACTACCGCCAGCACCGCGCCGCCATCGACAGCCAGAACGCGCAGTTGCTGGAAGCCCTCGCCCACAGCCAGGCGCTTGCCGGCAGCTCGGCGCTGACCGACGCGCCACTGCGCCGCGCCACAGCGGAACTGAAGGGCCTGTTCGACGGCGTGCACGGCGGCTTCGGCGGGGCGCCCAAGTTTCCGCAGGCACCGCTGCTGGAACGGTGTCTTCGCGAGCACGCCCGCACGGGTGACCAGGAGGCGCTGCGCATGGCGCTGCTGACACTCGAACAGATGGCCCGCGGCGGCATTCACGATCACCTCGGCGGCGGCTTTTTCCGCTACGCGGTGGACGGCGAGTGGACCATCCCGCACTTCGAGAAAATGCTCTACGACAACGCACAGTTGCTGCGCCTGTACGCGCAGGCGGCGCAGATCACCCAAAGCGCCCGCTTCGACGCCGTGCTGCACACCACAGGTCACTGGGCGCTGCGCGAGCTGCGCGCGCCGGACGGCGGCTTCTACGCCGCGCTCGACGCCGACTCCGAGGGCGAGGAAGGCCGCTTCTACGTCTGGGACCGGCAGGACGTGCAGGCACTGCTCAGCGACGAGGAGTACGCCATCCTCGCCCGCCGCTTTGGTCTCGACGACACGCCGAACTTCAAGGGCCGCTGGCATTTGCGCGTCGTGGCCGACGTGGCGGACATCGCCAAAGACGTCGATCTTTCCCCGCAGCGCGTGGCGGTGGTGCTGTCGGGCGCCATGCAGAAACTATTCGCCGCGCGCAGCGCGCGCGTGCGGCCCGCAGTCGACGACAAGGTACTGGCCGGCTGGAACGGCCTCATGATCGGCGGCCTCGCGCAGGCCGGTCGGCATTTGAACGAACCCATCTTCATCGAGGCCGCCGCCGGCGCGGCCGACTTTGCCCGCCGCGTGCTGTGGCAAAACGGCCGCCTGCACGCCGCCGCCAAGGACGGCGTGGGGTATCTGCGCGCCTATCTCGACGACCACGCCTATCTGCTGGACGGCCTGCTGGAGCTGCTGCAGGCGCGTTGGGACGCCGGGCATCTCGCCTTCGCCGTGGATCTCGCGGATGCGATGCTCACGCACTTCGAGGACCGCGCCGCAGGTGGTTTTTTCCACACCGCGGACGATCACGAGGCGCTGATCGTGCGCACCCGCCCGCTCGGCGACGACGCGACGCCCGCCGGCACCGCCATCGCCGCCCGCGCGCTCGGCCGGCTGGGACATTTGCTGGGCGAGGTGCGCTACCTCGACGCCGCCGCGCGGGCGGTGGCGAGCGCTGCCGGGCGGATGCAGGAACACCCGCTCGGCTGCTGCAGCCTGCTGGCGGCGCTCGAAGAACAGCTCACGCCGCCACAGACGCTGATCCTGCGCGGCGATGGCGCCGCACTGGCGCCCTGGCTGGCGCTGGCCCGGGAGGGCTACCGGCCGCGGCGGCTCACGCTCGCCATCCCGGCCGATGCCACCGACCTGCCGGGCGTGCTCGCCCACTGCCGCCCGCAGGGCGAGGCGGTGGCGTATTTGTGCCAGGGTGGGCAATGCAGCGCGCCGCTGACGCGCCTCGAGGAGCTGGCCGCGGCGCTCGACGGCAGCTGACCGCCGACCCGCGCGCCGCGCGGGCGGGTACTGCGCTGCGGCGAGCCGGAAAATTCCGCGGCGGGGAATTTTTCAGAATGTCCCAAGATCGCCGGCCAGCGCCTGCAACAGCGCCAGCGCCACCACCGCCGCGGTTTCGGTGCGCAGCACCCGCGGCCCCATGCGCACCGGCGTGAAGCCCACCGCCTGCGCGGCCGCGCGCTCTTGCGGCGTGAGGCCGCCCTCGGGTCCGATCAGCACGCTGACCGGACCTGCAAGACCAGTCAGCGCGGTCAGCGCCTGCGGCGCGGTCGGGTCGAGCAGCAGGCCGCAGCCCGCCGCGCCATCGGCGCCATGACCGGCCAGATACTCCAGCAGCTCACGCGGCGCGGCCAGCGCCGGCACCCGCGTGCGCCCGCTCTGCTCGCAGGC
The DNA here is from genome assembly GCF_028696615.1 of Immundisolibacter sp. GTDB lineage: Bacteria > Pseudomonadota > Gammaproteobacteria > Immundisolibacterales > Immundisolibacteraceae > Immundisolibacter. Next base: position 24,542 of record NZ_JAQVGQ010000002.1, read on the forward strand.
CGCCAGCACCACGCCGCGCCAGTGGGCCAGACGCCGCTCGGCCCGCTCGCCGGCCAGGCGCAGCACCGTGCGCTCGGTGATCAGCGGCACGATGTCGGTCACGCCGAGCTCGACCGCCTTTTGCAGCGTGTAGTCCATGCGCTCGCCGCGCGAGACGCCCTGCAGCAGGCGAAGATGCAGCGGCGACTCGCGCCGGTCCGGTGTGAATTCGCCCACCCGCGCGTGCAGCGCGCCGTCCGGCCCGCGCACCAGCTCGGCCGCGAACTCGCCACCCTCGCCGTTGAACAGGCACAGCGCATCGCCCGCGCGCAGGCGCAGCACCTTGACCGCGTGATCGAGCGCGCGACGGTCGAGCGCACACTCGGCGCCGCTCGCGAGCGGCTGGTCGACGAAAAGGCGCGGTATGCGCACGGTCAGGCATCCGCCAGGCGCACGAACTCGGCCACCGACAGCGTTTCGGGGCGGCGGCCGGGATCGATGCCGGCGGCCGCGAACTGCTCGGCACTCACCACGCCGGCCAGGCTGTTGCGCAGCGTCTTGCGCCGCTGGGCGAAGGCGCGCTGCACGATGTTGGCGAACCGCTTCTCGTCGACCGCCGGATACGGCAGCGTGGCATAGGGCGTGAGCTGCACGATGCGCGACTGCACCTTGGGCGCCGGCCAGAACGCGCCCGGCGGCACCACGAACAGCGCCTGCACCGCGCAAGCGTACTGCACCATCACGCCGAGCCGCCCGTAGTCGGCTTCGCCGGGACCGGCGGCGAGGCGGTCCACCACCTCGCGCTGCAGCATGAACAACATGTCGCCGATGACGGCCCGTTGCGCGAGCAGATGAAACAGCAGCGGCGTCGAGATGTTGTACGGCAGGTTACCGAACACGCGCAGCCGCCGGCCCTCGCCAACCAGCGCGGCGAAGTCGAAGCGCAGCGCATCGGCGCCGATCAGCGTGAGCCCGGCACCGCCGAAGCGCGCCTGCAGCTCGCCGGCCAGGTCCCGGTCGAGTTCGATGGCGGTCAGCGCGCCGGCCCGCTCGAGCACCGGGCCGGTCAGCGCGCCGTGGCCGGGGCCGATCTCGACCAGCGCCTCACCCGGTTGCGGGGCGAGTGTGGCCACGATGCGCGAAATCACCCCCGGGCTGTGCAGGAAGTTCTGCCCGAAGCGCTTTCTGGCCGGCTGCATCAGCGCCCCGCCATTGCCAGTTCGACGGCGAGCCTGGCCGCCGCGCGCAGGCTGCCGGCATCGGCCTTGCCCGTGCCGGCCAGATCGTAGGCCGTGCCGTGATCGACCGAGGTGCGGATGATGGGCAGGCCGAGCGTCACGTTCACCGCCTGCCCGAAACCCGCGTACTTGAGCACCGGCAAGCCCTGATCGTGGTACATGGCGAGCACCGCATCGAACGGCGCCAGGCGCGCCGGCGTGAACAGCGTGTCGGCCGGCAGCGGGCCGGTCACATCGAGCCCGTGCGCGCGTGCCTGGGCGATGGCGGGCGCGATCACGTCGATTTCCTCCCGCCCCAGGTGGCCGCGCTCGCCGGCGTGGGGATTGAGCCCGCACACGGCGATGCGCGGGCGCGACAAGCCGAAGCGGCGGCGCAGGTCGCCATCCAGGATGCGCAGCGTGCCGCCGAGCCCGGCGATGGTCAGCGCGTCCGGCACCTGCCGCAGCGGCAGGTGCGTGGTGGCCAGCGCCACGCGCAGGCCGCCCGCCACCAGCATCATCACCACCTGCTCGCAGCCGCAGCGCGCGGCGAGGTATTCGGTATGGCCGCTGAATGGCACGCCGGCGTCGGCGATCACGCCCTTGTCGAGCGGCGCGGTGACCAGCGCATCGAAACGGCCCGAAAGACAACCGGCCACGGCCTGATCGAGCCCCTCGAGCAACGCCAGCGCATTGGCGGAATCCGGTCGCCCGGGCGGCGGCGGGCGCGGCAGGTCCACCTGCAGCACGCGCAGCGCGCCGGGGCCATGGGCCGCGCCTGACAGATCGACCGGCAGGCGCAGCGCCGCCGCGCGGTCCGCCAGCAGGCGAGCATCGCCGATGAAGGTGAGCTCGACGTCCACCGGCGGCGTGCACGCCAGCTCAAGACAGATGTCCGGGCCGATGCCGGCCGGCTCGCCGACGGTGACCGCCAGGCGAATCATGGCGCGCTCCGCAGCACACATGCCAAAACAATGCCCGCCTTGGCTGCGGGCCGCAGGCGGGACCTTTTCAAACGCCCGTCAAAGGCGCACTTCCACGTAGGCCTCGTCGCGCAGGCGCTGCAGCCAGGCCTGCGTCATCTCCTCGGCCTTGCGCTGACGCAGCAGGTCGCGCGCATGGGCGCGGCGGTAGGCCTCGGTGTCGTCCTGGCTGCGCCGGCCGAGCACGCGGATCAGGTGAAAGCCGTAGGTGGACTGCACCGGCTCGCTGAGCTCGCCTTCCGGCAGGGACTGCATGGCCTGCGCGAACTGCGGCACCACCTCCTCGGCGGTGATCCAGCCCAGATCACCACCCTTCACCGCCGAGCCGGGGTCGTCGGAGTGCGTGCGCGCCAGCTCGTGGAAATCCTCGCCGGCCAGGATGCGCCGGCGCAGCGACTCGATGCGTGCCCGTGCCTCGTCCTCACGGCCGGCCTCGACCTTGACCAGGATGTGCTCGACGTGGGTCTGCTGCACCACGTGCCGGCCACCGGCCGCATCGGCCTCGATCAGCTTCAGGATGTGAAAGCCGCTCGGGCTGGCAATGATCTCGCTGATGCCGCCCGGCTGCAGGTTGCGCACCGCCGCCACGAACGGCGGCGGCAGCTCGTCGGCGTTGCGCCAGCCCAGATCGCCGCCCTCGAGTGCCTGCTGGCCCTTGGACACCGCCACCGCGGTGCTGGCGAAATCGGCGCCGTCGAGCAGCTGCTGGCGCACCTTCTCGGCCTGTGCCTGGGTGTCGCGCAGCTGCTGCGGCGTCGGGTCGGCCGGCAGGGCGATCAGGATGTGCGCCAGATGGTAGCGGGCGGCGGCCATATCGCCGCCCTCGGCCAGGAAGCGCTCGACCTCGGCATCGGAAATGTTGATGCGCGAGATGACCTCTTTCTGGCGCAGCTGCGTGAGGCGCATTTCGTTGCGTACCTCCTCGCGAAAATCCTCGAAGCTGCCGCCGTCGGCGATCACCGCCTCGCGCATCTGCTCCAAGCTCATGTTGTTGCGCGCGGCAATGTTCTGCAGGGCGAAGTTCAGCTCGTCGTCACCCACGTTGATGCCGGCCTGATCGGCCAACTGCAGCTGCAGGCGCCGCACCACCAGGTGCTCGAGCACCTGGCGCTGGAATTCCTGCGGCGGCGGGGTGGCGGTGCCACGCCGGCGCAGGTCGGCGAGGATGCGCTGCACCTCCCGATCGAGCTCGCTTTGCACGATGACGTCTTTGTTGACCACCGCGACCACCCGGTCGAGGCTGCTGCGGGCGTTGCCAGTGGCAACAGGATGGCGCACAAAAAGGCGAGCAGTCGTATCACGGGAAGCCTTGGCACGAATCCAATCAGAACCCGTAGGCGTCGCGGCTGTAGCCGTACACGCCTTCGGTGAGCAGGTTTTCAACTTTGTTGCCGATATTGGTCAGCCCCTTCAGTTCGAGCTCGAACATGATGGAACTGGTGGTATCCCCATCGTAGCGGCCGTCGTAGCGGCGCACGTAGCGACGCGTCACCACGCGCGCGCCCCAGCAGCAGCTCTCGTAGCCGACGCCGACGAAGCTCTCGACGAATTGCGAATCCGGCAACGAGTAATAAGACCGTCCCACGAGCTGCCAGTTGCGCCCGAGCGGAATGACCCCGGACACGTCGACCTGCTCCAAGCTGTCCGTGAGCCCCGGCGCCGACAGGTTGGGCAGCTCGCGGCGCATTCGGTAGGAGGCGTTCAGCAGCATGCCGTTCTGCGGCCGGTAGTACAGCCCGACCACCGAGCGCTGCGTGCTGCCGCTGTCGGGGTCCCATTCCAGGTCGCCGCGGGCCAGCAGGGCGCGCGTCAGGCGCGCCCACAGCTCGCCGACGATGGCCGACTCGTTCGACTCGATGGCCGGCCCGCTGCGCAGCAGCACCTGCCGATCGCGCAGGTAGCGCACCTGCCCCAGGCTGGCGCGGAACATCTCCACGCCGCTGCTGGCGCCCAGGAAACGCGAGGTGATCGCCGCGGTGACCTGGTTGGCATCGCCCTGGCGGTCCGGTCCCGAGAAGCGGTTGGTGCGGAACAGCGACTGGAAGCTGAAATCCGTGTCGCCGGTGTCGAACAGCGGGATGTCGTCCTGATCGCGCTTGGGCACGTACAGGTAGAACAGGCGCGGCTCGAGCGTCTGCAGCGCCCCCACTCCCCACAGGTCGACATCACGCTCGAAGAACAGGCCGCTGTCCAGGCTCAGGATGGGCAGCGCCCGGCTCGGCTTGTCGTCCAGGCCCGGCAGCTGTTGCTTCAGGTCGTACTGGGTGTAGCGGTAGCCGACGCGCGGCTCGACACGAAACGCCGCCCGCTCGAACGGCAGGCTCAGGCTCGGGTACAGGTCCAGGCGCGTGCCGTGCACCAGGTCGGGGTGATCGTAGACGGCGTACTCGGAATCGAGCGTGTAGCTCAGCCCGGCCGGCGCAAACCCCGAGGTGTTGAACATCAGCTGCGGCAGGCGCCGGTACGGTTTGCTGCCATACAAGGTCTGATAGGTCTCGACCTGCCCCAGCACCCGCCAGCTGTCGCCGTTGTAGCTGGTGCTCGCCAGGCGCTGCAGGTGGCTGGTGCTGACGTCGTAGATGCCGTTGCCGAAATCCTCGAAGTAGGCGTCGTCGGACACGCGGTTGAAGGTCAGGTAATGCGTCCAGCGCGGCGTGAGCGCACCGCTCTGGCTGAACGCCACCAGGCTGCGGTCGCGATCGGCCTTGTTGTCGGACGGCAGATAGGTGCCGCCGATCTGGCCGCTGAAGTCGCTGAACAGATACCGCCCCAGGCCCTCCATCATCAGGCCGCGGTCGCTCATGTAGTGCGGCGTGACGGTGGCGTCGTAGTTGGGGGCGAGGTTCAGGTAATACGGTGTGCGCAGCTCGAACCCGCTCTTGCCGCCGGTGCCGGCGCTGGGTGCCAGAAAGCCGGACTTGCGCTTGTCCGACAACGGGAAACTGAAGAACGGGCTGTACAGGATCGGCACGCCCTTGAAGTCGAGCACCACGTTGCGCGCCCTGCCCTCGCCGGCATCGAAGTCCAGATCGACCCTGGTCGAGCGCACCGCCCAGTCGCGCTTGCCTGGCGGACAGGTGGTGTAGAACGCCCCTTCCAGGGTGTGACGGCTGGAGTCGCGGCGGATGATGCGCGTCGCCCGGCCGCGGGCGCGCTTCTCGCGCAGGGCATAGCTGGCGTTTTCGATGGTGCCCTGGTCGGTGTCGACGTTGTACTCGAGACTGCTGCCCTCGAGCATCATGCGACTGTCACCGAACACCACCGCACCCACCGCCACCGCCGCCTGGCTGTCGCGGTTGAACGTCACCTCGTCGGCGTTGAGCTGCCGATCGCCCTTGACGATGGCGGCCTGACCGCGCAGCCGGATCTCACCCCCGGGCGTGCCCTCGGTCGAGTCGGCGACGATGTAGATGGGCTGACCGCTGGCCTTGGCGCGCGCCGCCACCGCCGGATCGGGACCGATGAATTCGAAGGCGCTGCCGCACTGGGCGTCGCTCGGCTGACTGACGGCGGCGACCGCGGGCGCCCCCGCCAGCAATGCCGACACCGCCACCATGGCCGCGCCGAACTGCCTCAAGAACGCTGAATGTATCTGGCGCAAGCTGAAACACCCGGGGGCGCAGGAGTGGATGCGAGCCGTCACGGCCGGCGCGGGCGAAACCGGTGGGCGCGAGGCGACCCTCCCCGCAGGCGGTCCGATGCGGGCCATGCGCGAAAGGCGCGGATGATAACAAACCGCCGCCCACTCACCGGCGCACGCCCGAGCTTGCACCGACCGCCGCGCGGTCTGGCCGCCCCGGCGCTCGTTCAGCAGGCCGCCGCAGCCGCGCGCAGACTGATGTGCGGCCAGCCACGGGCCGCCGCCAGCGCCGCCAGTTGCGGGTCGGCATCCACGACGCAGGGCACATCGGCGCACTCCAGCAGCGGCAGGTCGTTGTGCGAATCGGTATAGAAATGCAACACCGCCCGCTCGTAGCCGTAGCGTCGTTGCCAACGCTGCAGGCAGGCCACCTTGCCGTCCCGGAAACACGGCGGATCGAGCGCCCGACCGGTGAAGCCGCCGCCGGCGTGCTCCGGCTCGGTCGCGATCAGCACCGGCACGCCCAGCAGGCCGGCGATCGGTCCGGTCACGAAGCGATTGGTGGCGGTGATGATCACCGGCAGATGCCCGGCGCGCCGGTGACGCTCGATCAGCGCCGGCGCGCCGGGCGCCACGCGCGGCGCGATCCACTGCGCCACGAACTGCTCGCGCAGCGCCAGCAGGCGCTCGATCGGCAGCTCGCGCAACGGCCGCAGCGCAAACGCCAGGAACTCGTGAATGTCGAGCTCGCCGGCCTTGTACTGGGCGTAGTAGCGGGCATTCTCGGTCTCGTAGGCGGGGCCATCCACCAGCCCGGCGTCGGCCAGACAGCGGCCCCACAGATAGTCGCTGTCGTCGCTCAGCAGCGTGTTGTCGAGATCGAACAGGGCAAGCGTGCGGGCCATGGGCGGCGGCTTCCAGTGGGGCAGCGTGCTAACATTCAGGGCAAGTTTACAGTGCCGTGACGTGCCCTTTCGGGGCCGCGCGGCCGGGTGTGGAACAGCTGAAGGATCGAGCCATGATCGATGCGGAAGGCTTTCGGGCAAACGTCGGCATCATTCTGGTCAACGATGCCGGGCGCGTGTTCTGGGGCAGGCGCGTCGGCCAGAACGCCTGGCAATTCCCGCAGGGTGGCATCAAGCACCACGAATCCCCGCAGCAGGCGCTGTTCCGGGAGTTGCACGAGGAAATCGGCCTGACACGCGGCGACGTCGAGATCCTTGGCGTCACCCGCGACTGGTTGCGCTACCTGATTCCGCGCCGCTACCTGCGGCGTGACAGGCCGCCCTGCATCGGCCAGAAGCAGCGCTGGTACCTGCTGCGCCTGACGGCCGGCGAGGAACGCATCCGCCTGGACGCCGACGACACGCCGGAGTTCGACGCCTGGCGCTGGGTGGATTACTGGACCCCGCTGACGCAGATCGTCACCTTCAAACGCGAGGTCTACCGCCTGGCGCTGGAGGAACTCGCCGGCTGCCTGCCCCAGCAGCGAAGTCCGCAGCCGTTGCCGCAACGTGCCTGAACAAGCGCACGCACCTACTGGCGCCGCGGCTGCGGCACGGCCCCGGCGGCGGCTGTGGCCCGCCCTGCTCGCGGTGCTGCTGCTGGCCGGCGTGCCGTTGGGGGCCGCCCTGCTGTGGCAACGCGTGTGGCTGCCGCTGCGCGCCGAGCTGGACGCCCAGCGGCGCGCGCAGGCCGAGCTTGGGCGGCGCCTCGACGCGCTCGAAACCTGGCAAAGCGTCGCCAGCGACGACCTGGCCGCGCTCGAGACGCACGGCCGCGAGCTTGCCGCACGCCTGGACCAACTCGAACCGAGCCGCCTGACCGCCTGGGCGCTCGCCGAGGCCGATTACCTGCTGCGCAGCGCGCAGCGCGCAGTCGCCATCGACCACGACCCCGCGCGCGCCGCGCTGGCCTTGCGCCTGGCCAGCGCCAGCCTCGCGCCCGTGCCCGGCAGCGGTACGGCCAGGCGTGCCATCGACGCGGCGCGGTCCGCCTTGGAACAGGTGCAGATGCCCGACATCGACAGTCTGCGCAACGCGCTTGCCGGCGCGGCCGACACCCTTGCCGAGGCGCCACTGCGCGAACCGGGCGCCTCGCCGGCCGAGGTCACGCCCAGTGGCTGGCGCGGCGCCGTGAAACAGGCCTGGCAACAACTGGGCGAGGTGATCGTGGTGCAGCGCGTGGGCACGCCCGTGCAACCGCTGCTGCGCCCGCACGAGACCGACTACCTGCGCCAGCAACTGGCGCTGAAGCTCGCCGCGGCCGACTATGCCCTGCAACGGCGCGATACCGAGGTTTTTCGGCGCCAATTGGCCGACCTGCGGACCTGGGCCACGGCCTACCTCGACACCACCGCTGCGACCACCGGCGCCGCGCTGGCCACGCTGGCGCGCCTGGCGGAGGTGGACCTGCAACCGCCGCTGCCGGACCTGTCCGGCCTGCACGCCGCACTGCCGACGCTACGCCAGGCGACACCGCCACCGGCGGACGGCGACCCATGAGGCGTCTGCTGTGGCTGCTGCTGGCGGCCGCGGGCGGCGTGCTGGCAGCCGGCCTGGTGACCGCACAACCCGGCTATCTGCTGCTGGCCTGGGGCGACTGGCGGGTCGAGATACGCAGCCTGCTGTTGGCGCTGATGCTCGTGCTGGTGCTGTTCCTGCTACTGCACTGGCTGCTCGGCAGCGCCGCCCGGGCTCGCCAGATGCTGTGGCGACGGCGCCTCGCCCGCCAGCTCGAACGGCGTGAACGGTCCGAAATGGACCTGGCGGCCGGTTTGCTGGCCCTGCTCGACGGCCACCACGCGCAGGCACAAAAGCTGCTGCAGCGCAGCCGGCGCACGGCCGCCGCGCCCGCCATCCAGGCGCTGGCGCTGGCGCATCTGGCCAAGCTGCGCGGCGATACGGCCACGCGCGAGCGCGAGTTCGCCGCCGCCAGCGCGGCGGCCCCGCAGGCGCAGGCGGCCATCGCCCGCCTGCAGGCGCAGGCGCAGCTCGACGCCGGCGATAGCCTGGCCGCGGCCGCCACCCTCAAAGCCGTGGCCGAGCACGACAGTCCGCGCCTGCTCGAGCTGCAGGCCAGGCTGTGTCGCGCCCGACGCGACTGGGCGGCCTTGCACGAGCTGCTGCCGCGACTGCGCCGCGCCGGGATCATCGACGGTACCGAGCTGGCGCGCCAGGAGGTGGATGTGGCCTGCGCGCGCCTGGCCGACAGCGAGGTGCCGGACCTGCTGTGGCCGCAACTGTCGCGGCGGCTGCGCCGCGACGGCGCCGTGCAGCTCGCCTATGCCGAAGCGCTGCGCCGGGCGGGGCGCCACGACGCGGCCCAGGAACGGCTCGCCGAATTGCTGCGCGACACCTGGCCGGCGGCGGCGATCGAACTGTTCGGGCATTACGCGGGCGACGATCCGCAGCGTTGGCTGACGCAGGCCGAGCAGTGGCTGGCCGACCATGCCGACGACCCGACGCTGCTACTGGCCGCCGGGCGACTGGCCCGGCGCGCCGGGCAGTGGGCGAAGGCGCGCGCCTACCTCGACAGCAGCCTGCTGCTCGCGCCGACCGCTCAAGCCCACCTGGAACTGGCGCAGCTGCTCGAGCAGATGGGCCTGGCAGCAGACGCGGCGGAACACTACCGCGCCGGCTTGCGTGTGGCCGTGTCGGCGAGCACCCAGGCGCCTGCCGCCTTGACAGGTCGGGCGGCGGCTGCCGATGATCGAACCCATCTGCTACCGCACGAGGCCTGACCCGGCTTGGACCACGACTTACCCCTGGCGCTGCTGATCGCGGCGCTGATCGGGCTGGTTTTGCTGTCGGGTCTGTTCGCCGCCGCCGAGACGGCGCTGCTGTCCCTGAACCGCTACCGCCTGCGTCACCTGGTGCGTGCCGGTCACCCGGGCGCCCGGCGCGCCGACGCGCTGCTGCGCAAACCGGACCGCTTCATCGGCTTGGTGCAACTCGGCAACAACTTCTGCGACATCCTCGCCTCGAGTGCGGCCACGCTGATCGCGCTGCAGGTGTGGGGCGAACAGGCGATCGCGCTGATGGCCGGCGTGTTGACCGTGTTCGCACTCATCTTCGGCGAGGTAGCGCCCAAGACGCTGGCCGCGCTGCATCCCGAACGGGTGGCGTTTCCCGCCGCCTACGCGCTGTCGGCGCTGATGTCGGTGCTGCTGCCGGTGGTGGTCAGCGTCAACGCCGTCGCCAACGGCGTGCTGCGCGCACTCGGCGTGCGCACCGACCACGCCGCGCCGGACACGCTGGGCCGCGAAGAGCTGCGCAGCCTGCTGTTCGAGGCAGGGCACCATTTCTCGCCGCGTCATCGCAGCATGCTGCTGCGCATCCTCGATCTCGAGAGCGTGGTGGTCGAGGACGTGATGGTGCCGCGCAACGAGGTGCGTTATCTCGACCTCGACGACAGCTGGCCGGACCTGCTCGAGCAGCTACGCAACAGCCCGCACACGCGCCTGCCGGTGTGCCGCGGCTCGCTCGACCAGGTGCTGGGCATCCTGCACCTGCGGCGGGTGATGCACCTGCTGGCCGACGACGACTTCGACGTCGAGCGCCTGCAAAGCCTGCTGCAGGAACCCTACTACGTGCCCGAAGGCACCTCGCTCACGCAGCAGCTGCTGCAGTTCCAGTCCGGCCATGAACGCCTGGCCCTGGTGGTCAACGAATACGGCGACACCGTCGGCCTGATCACCGTCGAGGACATTCTGGGCGAGATCATCGGCGAGTTCAGCGACGTACCCGGTGCCATGAAAAGCGATGTGCATCCGCAGCCGGACGGCTCCTGCCTGGTGTCTGGCAGCGCCAGCGTGCGCGAGCTGAACCGCACCATGGGCTGGGACCTGCCGGTGACCGAGGCCAAGACGCTCAACGGCGCCATCCTCGAGCAGCTCGAGGACATCCCGACGCCGGCCACCAGCCTGCTGCTGGGCGACTACCCGGTCGAGATCGTGCAGACCCAAGGCAACGTGGTGCGCGTGGCGCGCATCGGCCCCAAGCTGAAACGCAGCAACGCCAACACGTGACCTGTCGCAAGTCAGCGACGGCGGCCGACCAGCACTGACCGGCTGCCCGCCACCGCCACCAGCGCCAGCACGATGGCCGCCCCGGCCGGCAGGTCCAGCAGCGCCGACGCCAGCAGCCCGAGCGCGTAGCCGGCGCCGCCGATGGCATAGGCCCACCCCGGCCGCCCGCCGGCCGCCAGCGCCGGCACGATCAGGCTGGCGAACACCAGATACACGCCGACCACCTGCACCGAAGCGGTGACGGTGACGGCGAACAACAGGTAGAAACCCAGCGGCGATTCCTTCAGGCGCAGCCCGAACCAGGCCGCCAGCACCAGGCCCGTCACCAGTGCCAGTGGCCACAAACCGCCCCAGGTGCTCCACAGGATCTGCCCGACCAGCAGCTCCTGCAGGTGCTCGCCGGCGTGCGGGTCGTGGCTCATCAGCACGATGGCCGTGCACGCCGCGGTGACGAAGCCGACGCCGATCAGCGCCTCCAGATGCTCGGGCGCGCGGCGCTCGAGCGCGCGCAGCAGCAGCGCGCCGGCCAGCGCCGCCAGCACGGCGGCGAGCTGCATGCGCCAACCGCCCACCTCGAAGCCGAGCGCGCTGGCGACCACGATGCCGAGCCCGGCGAACTGCGCGATCGCCAGATCGATGAAGATGATCCCCCGCCGCAGCACCTCGCCGCCCAGCAGCACGTGGCTGGCGAGCACCAAAAGCCCCGCCGCGAAGGCCGGCAGCAGCAGGCCGAGGTCGACCGCGCCGAAACTCACGGCGCGGCCGCCAGCAGGCGCGCGAGCGTCACGTCGAACAGCCCGAACAGGTCATCCGTGCCGGGCGCGCCGCCCACCGTGAACGGCAATTCCACGGCCGGGATGCCGGCTTTTTGCGACAACCACTCGGACGGCTGCGCCGACTGGTAGGCGGCGCGAAGAATCATCCGCGCCGGTCGCACCTTGAGCGTGTCCAGCAGTTCGGCCAGATGCGCCGCCGAGGGCTCGACGCCGGGCTTGGGTTCCAAATCGCCGACTTCGACCAGCCCCAGCCAGTCGGCCAGATAGGTGAAGCTTTTGTGGTGCACCACCACCGGCACGCCCTTCAGGCGCGCGCCCTGCGCCTCCCAGCGCGCGATGGCCGCCTGCCAGCGGTCCTGGAAATCGGCGTTGCGCTCGACATAGCGGCTGGCGTTGGCCGCATCGAGCTGCGCCAGGCGCTGCGCCAGCGCGGCGGCGATCCGCGCCACGCGGCGCGGATCGAGCTGCACGTGCGGGTTGCCGGCGGCATGCACGTCACCCTGGGCGCGGTCCAGACGGGCCGGCCGTTCGAGCAACATCACCTGCGCGCTCGCCTCGAAGTAACCCGCCTGGCCGGGCTGGATGCGGCCGTTGCCGGCCTGGCGCTGCAGCAGCGGCAGCCAGCCCATTTCCAGCTCGGCGCCGGTGCAGACCAGCAGATCCGCGCGCCGCGCCTTGGCCAGCAGCGACGGCCGCGCCTCGATGCGGTGCGGGTCCTGTAGCGCCGTGGTGGCCGAATCGACCTCGGCCAGATCGCCGGCCAGCTCGCGGGTCAGCGCCGCCCACTCGGGCTCGCAGGTCAGCACCCGCAGCGCGGCCTGCGCCGGCGCGATCAGCAGGAAGCTCATCAACGCAGACAGGAACAGGGTTCTCATGGTGATCTCCTCAGAACTGGTGGGCGCCGTGCGGGCCGAGGCTCAGGATGTATTGCAGGATGAACTGGTCGTCGGGGTCACCGCGTAACGCCTCGTCGCGGTTGAATTGCAGGCGAAAACGCGAGAATTCCGACGGCGAGAAGTCGGTCATCAAGCTCCAGACCTGCGGGTGCCTGCTGTCGCCGTCCAGGCTCGCGGCATTCAGGCCAAAGTCGGTCGAACCGCTCGACAGCCGGCTGTAGCGGGTGCCGATGCGCCAGCGCGGCATGAACTGGTACACCGCCTGCGCGTACCAGCCGGACTGGTCGCTGTCGTAGCCGTCCGTGACACCCAGACACGCGCCGCCCTCGGCGCTGTTGTCGGCGCAGCCGAGGCTGCCGTCCTCCTTGCGCTGGAAATACTCGGCGGCGAAGGTGAAATTGCGCTGGCGCGGATTGCCATTCGGCGCCCATTTCCACACCGCATCGGCCAGCCAGGTCTTGGAGGTGCCCGAGAACTGGGTGAGCGCGTCGACGCCCGCGATATCCTCGATCCAGCCTTCGCGCTCGCGCGGCCGGGCGCGCACGTACGAGAGACCCGCCCGCCAGCTGTTGGACGCGCCGACGTCGCCACCCACGTGACCGAACGCCGCCCAGGAACCGATGCCGTTCTTGTCGCCGCCCGCATCCGAGCCCGGGAAATGCTGGCCCTTGGCGGCCTCGGCACCGAACTCGAGGAACAGCTCGGTCGGCGCCAGCCAGCGCACCTGCACGCCGTCCTGCAGCAGGTGCTCGCCGAACAGCGCCTCGTAGACCAGGTTGTTGTCGGCGAAGTCCCAGGCGTGCGGGTGTTTTTCGTTCTGATAGCCGATGCCGGACACGAAACGCCCGCCTTTCACCGTCAGGCCATGGCCGAGCTGCAGGCTTTGGAACCAGGCCTCCTCGACCTCCACCTCGTCGTTGTTGAACACCAGATCGAGGTAGCCGCGCAGGTACGGGTCGACGTTGGCGCTCATGACGAGCTCGCTGTCGTCCAGCGTGAAGCCGCGTTCAACCGACTCGTAAGCGCCGTCGGTCGGCATGAAGCCGCTGATCGGCCGCGGCCGGCCGGCGCGGTCGATGTAGGCGCCCTGCAGGATCAGCGAGATGTCGGGGTTGAAGGCGCTTGACGGCGGCGGCGGTGGCGGCGCCGCCTGGGCGGTCTGCTCGGCAGTGACGGCGGCGGTCTGCGCCGTCACCTGCGCCTGGCCGGCCTGCACCTCGGCCGCCTGCACGCGGCTTTCGAGGGCCTTCAGACGCGCCTCGTAATCGGCCTGCAAGGCTTTGACTTTCTGATCGAACTCGGCGCGCAGCGCGTCGAGCTCCTGCGGCTGCGGGGCAGCCAGAACCGGCGAGGCGAGCACCGACAGTGCCGCCACGGCCAATACCGGACGAATGGACATGCGAGAACTCCCGTGATGGTCCCGACAGTGGGACCCGAGCACAAGCAACCGCGAGGCGGCCGCCAGCAAGATGTGTCAGGCCACCGCCAGCGGCGGCGCGCGCACCTGGTACGGGAGGGACGAGACGGGAACATCGATCGCTATCGGCTGCACGCCGGCAACGACATCGGCATCGATTGCCACGCAGACCACCGGCGCCGAGGGCGCCACTGCACCGTCGGCACCGGCAAAGGCGACGCACATGACGCACACGGCATGTGTCGGCAGTGCCGGACCGTCAGTGCTGGCATCGAAAAGGTGGGCCAGTGCATGGCGCATAGCCGTCGCCTGCCACCCAAGCAGCAGCGCCAGCAGCAGCGACAAGCCAAGCCGCCGGGCCCAAAGCCCGCGTCGCGAGTGGCAGCGCGTGAAAGCGAAAACCCCGGCAGTCATGGGCGAATCATCCCACAGGATGATGGCCGCAATGGTCGAGGTGGGATTCCCCGACTGCGCCGCATCCCACCGCGACGGTCATAAGCTGCCAGCCAGCACCACACCGACCCCCAGCAGCAGCACCAGCAGTTGCTCCGCAAAGTCGGTGCCGCGCCGCTCGCGCTGCAACAGCGGCACCAGGTCGGCGGTGGCGAGATACAGAAAACTGGCCGCCGCCAACGCCAGCAGGTAGGGTACGGCGCCGGTCACCGCCTGCAGCGCCGCGAATCCAATCACACCGCCGGCCACCATGGCGGCGCCGGACAGCGCATTCAGCGCCAAGGCCCGGGGACGGCTTACGCCGACCGCCAGCAACACCATGAAGTCGCCGATCTCCTGCGGGATTTCGTGCGCGATCACCGCCGCCGCCGTGGTCATTCCCAGCAGCGGATCCTGCAGAAAGGCGGCCGCCAGCAACACGCCATCGACGAAGTTGTGCACGCCGTCGCCGAGCACGATCAGGGTTGCCGTGGCGTCACTGCCGCCGCCGTGGTCGTGCCGCCACAGCGCGAGCTTCTCCAGAAAGAAAAAGCCGAGCAGCCCTGCCAGCAGCACGCCGCCCACACGCGGCGCCGACAGCTCCGCGAGCGCTTCCGGCAGCAGTTCGAGCAACGCCGCGGCGAGCAGCACGCCCACCGCGAAGCCCACCAGCTTGCCGGCGATCCGCCGCAGCACGGTCATCGACAGCAACGCGGCGATCAGCACCGACAGCACCCCGCCGGCCAAGGTCGCACCCAGAATGGTCAACAAGGTCATGCCCGATCTCCGGTGGCGATGGCGACGAATGCCCGTAGCGCGTGTTCGAGACGCGCCGCCGGCGCCGGGTCGATCAGCACCAGCCGGGCACCTGTGCCGTCGGCCGGCCATGTCAGCAGGGACACCGGCGCGTCGAGTCCGGCCGGCACACCGTGCAGTGCAAACGGTCCCGCTTCGCCGTGCAGGGCGACGATGCCCTTCAGGCGCAGTGGTGGCCCGGGCAGTTCCGCACACAGCGCCCGCCAGCCGGCGGCCAGCAAGCGACGCTGCAGAGGCCGGCCGGGCATCACCGCGTGGCTGTGATGGGCCGGTGCGGCTGACTCGGGCTCAACGAAGCACCACGACGCGCGTGCGGCGGGCCCAAGCAGCCAGTCTGCCGCCACGGCGCCGGCGGCAGCCGGCATGCAAGGCGCGGTCGGATTCAGACGCCGCAGGCGCGCTTCGACGGCCTGCAAGCCGGCCGTGCTCAGGCAGTCGGCACGGCTGATCAACAGCCGGTCGGCCAACGCCACCTGGCGCTCGAACAGCGAGTTGCCGGCGAGATCGGTGCGGCTGCCATCCACCACGCACGCCACGCCCGCCACCCGGTAACGCGCCGCCAGCCAGCGGCTTGCCGTCAGCGTTTCGAGCAGCGGTGCCGGATCGGCCACGCCGGATGCCTCTATCACGACTGCCCGCAACTGCCTTGGCGCGCCACCGGCCGGCCCCAGCCACAGGTTCCGCAGCACGGGCGCCAGCGAGTCTTTGATGTCACAACACACACAGCCGCCGCCCAGCACCGCCAGCTCGCCGGCACGCCCACGCAGCAGTGCCTGATCGACCGGCCGCGCACCGAACTCGTTGATCAGCACGGCGATCCCGCTAGACTGGCCGAGCAGATGGTTGAGCACGGTGGTCTTGCCGGCGCCGAGAAAGCCAACCAGCAGCGTCACCGGCAGCCGTTGGGAAGTCGCCCCGTCAGGTGCCAAACCACTGCCTGCCATTGCGCACTCCTTCATTGATTACTCGTCGGCGCGCACGCCATGCCCAACCCGCTACCGCCAGACTCGTCCCCGCTACCGGCCGGCGCACGCCTCACCCCGGCCCGCCGGACCGTGCTCGCGCACCTGCGGGCGGCGAGCGCGGCCCTCAGCCACCCGGAATTGCTGGCCGCGCTGCCGCAGCTCGACAAGGTCACCCTCTACCGCACGCTCGACTGGCTGGTCGCGCAGGGGCTGGTGCATCGGCTGATCGGCGAGGACCGGGTCGGGCGCTTTCACGCCGCTGCCGCGGACAGCGCCGCCGATGCGCATTTCCAGTGCCTGCGCTGTGGCCGCACGCTGTGCCTCACGGCTTCGGAGCCTGCTCCGAAGCTGCCGCCCGGCTTCAGGGTGGAGCGAGTCGAAATCGTGGTGCGTGGCTACTGCCCGGACTGCTCCTGATCGCAACTCGGTTGCATTCTTGCCGGACGCAGAACAAAATGCAAGCAAGTTGCATTCATCCCATTCCGGCGACCGGTCAGGAGCCAACCCATGGAACGCGATGTCCCCATTCCCGTCACCGTGCTGACCGGCTTCCTCGGCGCCGGCAAGACCACCGTGCTCAACCACGTGCTGCGGGCCGCCCACGGCCAGCGTATCGCCGTGATCGAGAACGAATTCGGCGCCGCCGGCATCGACAACGAACTGCTGGAGCAGCCGCAGGGCGAGGAAATCGTCGAAATGAACAACGGCTGCCTGTGCTGCACCGTGCGCGGCGACCTGGTGCGCATCCTCGGCCGCCTGCACGAACGCCGCGCCCTGGGCGAGATTCGCTTCGACCGGGTGCTGATCGAGACCACCGGCCTAGCCGACCCGGCCCCGGTGGCACAGACCTTCTTCATCGAAGACAGCATTCGCGAGCACTACCGGCTGGACGCTATCGTGACCGTGGTCGACGCTCGCCATGCCCACCTGCAGCTGAGCCTGCACGGCGAAGCACAGGAGCAGGTTGCTTTCGCCGATCGGTTGTTGATCAGCAAGAGCGACCTGGTCGATGAGCCCACTGTGGCGGCGCTGCGTGGGCGCCTGGCGAGCATGAATCCACGTGCCACCCAGCACCTGGTGCGACACGGATATATCGATCTGGACGAAATTCTCGACATCCACGGCTTTCAGCTCGACGAGGCATTGCGCCTGGATCCGCAGTTCCTGGCCGACGCTAGCCACCATCACGATGACGCCGTATCGTCCTGGGTCTACCGCAGCACGCAGCCGTTCGATCTGGGCAAGCTGGAAGGTTGTCTGGCGCTGTTGACGGGCACCTTTGGCACGCAGCTGATGCGCTACAAGGGTGTGCTCTACGTCGTGAATGACGACCGACGGCTGTACTTTCAGGGCGTCCAGGCCATGTACGGCGGCACCCCGGGACGGCCATGGACGCCCGACGACGAACGCGCCAGCACGCTGGTATTCATTGGCCGCGACATGCCCTGGGGGTTGGTGCAAGACCTGGTGGCGGCCTGCCACCAAGACGTCGAAACCGTGGCTTGAGCGCGCAAATAGGCGACAGTGAGCACCGGGTTCTACCCCGAAATCACGGACGGTTGCAAAAGAGTTGAGAACTTCTGGTCCTGCCTTGCGACTCTTCGCCTCATCCTTGGGTTGTGGAACCGCTCGATGTATTCGAACACATCGGCCCTCGCC
>NZ_JAQVGQ010000082.1 GCF_028696615.1 Immundisolibacter sp.
GCCGCTCGCGCGCGGCGAGGCGGCGCTGTTCCGGCTGTGCGGCATCGCGGGCGAGATGGGCTGGCGCCGCTACGCCGCCGCGGTGCTGGTGTTCAGCCTGATCGGCGCGCTCGCCGTGTACGCGCTGCAGCGCCTGCAGGCCTGGCTGCCGCTGAATCCGCAGGGCTTTGCCAACCTCACGCCCGACTCGAGCTTCAACACGGCGGTGAGCTTCGTCACCAACACCAACTGGCAGGGCTACGGCGGCGAGTCGACGATGAGCTACCTCACGCAGATGCTGGGGCTCGCGGTGCAGAACGTTCTGTCCGCCGCCACCGGCATCGCGGTGGCCTTTGCGCTGATTCGCGGTTTTTCGCGCCAGTCGGCGCAGACGCTCGGCAATTTCTGGGCGGACCTGTGGCGCATCACCGCTTATCTGCTGTTGCCGCTGTCCTTCGTGCTGGCGCTGGCGCTGGTGAGTCAGGGCGTGGTGCAGAACGTCGCGGCCTACCGGGACGTGACCACGCTCGAGCCGACCGCCTTCGACGCCCCCAAACTCGACGCCGCCGGCCAGCCGCTGCTCGATGCGGCGGGCAACGCGGTCACCGATCCCGCGACGACTCAGACCCAGACCCTGCCGATGGGCCCGGTCGCCTCGCAGGAGGCGATCAAGCTGCTCGGCACCAACGGCGGCGGCTTTTTCAACGCCAACTCGGCGCATCCGTTCGAGAACCCGACCTGGCTCAGCAACTTCCTCGAGATGTTGGCGATCTTCCTGATCCCGGCGGCGCTGGTGTACGCCTTCGGCCACGCCGTCGGTGACAGCCGCCAGGGCTGGGCGGTGCTGGCGGCGATGGCGCTGCTGTTCGTCGGCGGTGCGATCGCGGCCACGAGCCTCGAGCAGCAGGGCAATCCGCGACTGGCCGCGCTCGGCGTGGATCAGGCCGCGAGCGCACTGCAGGCCGGCGGCAACCTGGAGGGCAAGGAGACGCGCTTCGGCATCGCGGCATCGGGTCTGTTCGCCACCGTCACCACCGGCGCTTCGTGTGGGGCGGTGAATGCCATGCACGATTCGTTCACGCCGCTCGGCGGCCTGGTGCCGATGGTGCTGATGCAGCTCGGCGAGGTGGTGTTCGGCGGCGTCGGCTCGGGCCTGTACGGCATGCTGCTGTACGCGCTGCTGGCGGTGTTCGTGGCCGGCCTCATGATCGGCCGCACGCCGGAGTACCTCGGCAAGAAGATCGAGGCCTTCGAGATGAAGATGGTGGCGATCGGCATCCTGGTCACCCCGGCGCTGGTGCTGCTCGGCACCGCGCTCGCGGTGGCCACGGACGCCGGCCGGGCGGGAATCTTCAATCCCGGCGCGCACGGCTTCTCGGAAGTGCTGTACGCGTTTTCTTCGGCCGCCAACAACAACGGCAGCGCGTTTGCGGGTCTTTCCGCCAACCACCCCTTCTATAACGGCTGGCTCGGCGTGGCCATGTGGTTCGGGCGCTTCGCGGTGATGGCGCCGGTGCTCGCCATTGCGGGCTCGCTCGCGGCCAAGAAAACGCTCGCCCAAGGTCCCGGCTCACTGCCGACCCACGGATTGCTGTTCGTCGGGCTGCTGGTGGGCACCGTGCTGCTGATCGGCGCGCTGACCTACGTGCCGGCGCTGGCTTTGGGGCCAGCGGTCGAGCATCTGATGCTGTGGGCCGGACATTGAGGGCATGACGATGACCACCCAGACCCTTTCCATGTTCGATCCCAAGCTGCTGCGCCCGGCGCTGGTCGACGCGCTGGTCAAGCTCGACCCGCGCGTGCAGTGGCGCAACCCGGTGATGTTCGTGGTCTACGTGGGCAGCCTGTTCACCACCGCGCTGTGGCTGCAGGCGCTCGTGGGCCACGGCGAGGCGCCGGCCTGGTTCATCGGCGCCACCACGCTGTGGCTGTGGTTCACGGTGCTGTTCGCCAACTTCGCCGAGGCGCTGGCCGAGGGCCGCAGCAAGGCGCAGGCGGCCTCCCTGCGCAGCGCCAAGCAGACGGTGACGGCTAAAAAATTGCGCGAGCCGCGCCGCGATGCGCCCGTGGAGCCGGTGCCCGGCAGCGCGCTGCGGCGCGGCGATGTGGTGCTGGTGGAAGCCGGCGACATGATCCCCGGCGACGGCGAGGTGATCGACGGCGTGGCCTCGGTCAACGAGGCCGCCATCACCGGCGAGTCGGCGCCGGTGATCCGCGAGGCTGGCGGCGATTTCTCGGCCGTCACCGGCGGCACCACGGTGCTGTCGGACTGGATCGTGGTGCGCATCACAGTGAATCCCGGCGAGACCTTCATCGACCGCATGATCGGTCTGGTCGAGGGCGCCCGGCGGCAGAAGACGCCGAACGAGATCGCGCTCACCATCCTGCTGGTGGCGCTGACGCTGATCTTCCTGCTCGCGACGGTCACGCTGCTGCCCTACTCGCTGTTCGGCGTACGGGCGGCGCAGGCCGGGCAGCCGGTGACGCTGACCGCGCTGGTGGCGCTGCTGGTGTGCCTGATCCCGACCACCATCGGCGCGCTGCTGTCGGCCATCGGCATCGCCGGCATGAGCCGCATGCTCGGCGCCAACGTGATTGCCACCTCGGGCCGCGCGGTTGAGGCGGCCGGCGACGTGGACGTGCTGCTGCTCGACAAGACCGGCACCATCACGCTCGGCAACCGCCAGGCGGCGGCCTTTCTGCCGCTGCGCGGGGTGCCGGAGCAGGAACTGGCCGACGCCGCGCAGCTCGCCTCGCTCGCGGATGAAACGCCCGAGGGCCGCAGCATCGTGGTGCTGGCCAAGCGGCGCTTCAACCTGCGCGAGCGGGACATCCACGGCCTCGGCGCCCATTTCGTGGCGTTTTCGGCGCACACGCGCATGAGCGGCGTCGATCTCGGCGACCGGCAGATTCGCAAGGGCGCGCTCGATGCCATCCGCCGGCACGTCGAAACCCAGGGCGGCGCCGTGCCGACCGCAGCGGTGCAACTGGCCGAGGATGTTTCCCGCCACGGCGGCACGCCGCTGGTGGTGGCCGATGGCACGCGCGTGCTGGGCGTGGTAGAGCTCAAGGACATCGTCAAGGGCGGCATCCGGGAGCGCTTTGCCGAGCTGCGGCGCATGGGCATCAAGACCGTGATGGTCACCGGCGACAATCCGCTCACCGCCGCCGCCATCGCCGCCGAGGCGGGCGTGGACGACTTCCTCGCCGAGGCGACGCCGGAAGCCAAACTGGCGCTGATCCGCCAGTACCAGGCCGATGGCCGGCTGGTGGCGATGACCGGCGACGGCACCAACGACGCCCCGGCACTGGCGCAGGCGGACGTGGCGGTGGCCATGCACAGCGGCACCCAGGCGGCCAAGGAGGCCGGCAACATGGTGGATCTCGACTCGAACCCCACCAAGCTGCTGGAGGTGGTCGCGGTCGGCAAGCAGATGCTGATGACGCGCGGCGCGCTGACCACCTTCAGCATCGCCAACGATCTTGCCAAGTATTTCGCCATCGTGCCGGCGCTGTTCGTGACGATGTACCCGCCGCTCGACGCGCTGAACGTGATGCGTCTCGCGAGCCCGCAGTCGGCCATCCTGTCGGCGGTGATCTTCAACGCGCTGATCATCATCGCGTTGATTCCGCTCGCGCTGCGCGGCATCGCCTACCGCCCGCAGGCCGCCGGGGCGGTGCTGCGGCGCAACCTGGCGGTCTATGGCCTCGGCGGCATCGCGCTGCCGTTCGTGGGCATCAAGCTGATCGACCTCGGCCTCGCGGCCGTGGGTCTCGTGTGAGGGCGGGGTCATGAAAACGCTGTTCACGCAAACCCTGCGTCCGGCGCTGCTGCTGTTCCTCGTGCTGAGCGCCGTGACGGGTCTCGTCTACCCCTTCGCCGTCACCGGCGTGGCGCAACTGCTGTTCCCGCGGCAGGCGAACGGCTCGCTGATCATGCGTGATGGCCAGCCGGTCGGCTCGGCGCTGATCGGCCAGTCCTTCACCGACCCCGGCCACTTCTGGGGCCGGCCGTCGGCCACCGCACCGCAGCCCTACAACGCCGCCGCTTCCACCGGCTCGAACCTCGGACCGCTGAATCCGGCGCTGGTCGATGCGGTCAAGGCGCGCATCGCCGCGCTCCAGGCTGCCGACCCCGGCAACGCCGCACCGGTGCCGGTGGACTTGGTAACGGCGTCCGGCAGCGGCCTCGATCCGGACATCTCGCTCGCCGCCGCCGCGTATCAGGCGCCGCGGGTGGCGCGGGTGCGCGGCCTGCCGCTGGCACAGGTCGAGGCGCTGATCGAACGCCACGCCGCCCGCCCCCGGCTCGGCGTGCTGGGCGAGCCGCGCGTGAACGTGCTGGCGCTCAATCTCGCCCTCGATGCCGACGCGCGATGACCGACGAACCGGCCCGCCCCGACCCCGACGCGCTGCTGGCGCAGGTCACCGCCGAGGCGGCGGCGGCGCGGCGCGGCAAGCTCAAGATCTTCTTCGGCGCCGCGCCCGGCGTCGGCAAGACCTACACCATGCTCAGCGCCGCCCGCGAGGCCCGCGCGCAGGGTGTGGATGCGGTGGTCGGGGTGGTCGAGACGCACGGCCGGCCCGAGACCGAGGCGCTGCTGGACGGGCTCGAGGTGTTGCCGCGCCGCCGCGTCGAGTACCGCGGCCACACGCTTGCGGAGTTCGACCTCGACGCGGCGCTCGCCCGCCATCCACCGCTGCTGCTGGTCGATGAGCTCGCGCACACCAACGCACCCGGCAGTCGCCACCCCAAGCGCTGGCAGGACGTCGAGGAGCTGCTCGGCGCCGGCATCGACGTGTGGACCACGCTCAACGTGCAGCATCTCGAAAGCCTCAACGACGTGGTCGGCGGCATCACCGGCGTGCGCGTGTGGGAGACGGTGCCGGACCGGGTGTTCGACGCCGCCGACGAGGTGGCGCTGGTCGACCTGCCGCCGGACGATCTGCTCACGCGCCTGAAGGAAGGCAAGGTGTATCTGCCGGCGCAGGCGGCGATGGCCGCCGAGCATTTCTTTCGCCGGGCCAATCTCATCGCGCTGCGCGATCTGTCGCTGCGGCGCCTGGCCGAGCGCGTGGACGCGCAGGTGCAGACGGCGCGTGCTGCGGGGCCCGGCGCGCGGGTGTGGGCCACCGCCGAATCGCTGCTGGTGTGTGTCGGACCCGGCGACACCGACGGCAAGCTCATCCGCAGCGCGGCGCGTCTGGCGAGCAAGCTCGACGCCCGCTGGCACGCCGTCTACATCGAAACCCCGCGCCTGCAGCGCCTGCCCGAGGACCGGCGCAGCGCCATCCTCGCCACCTTGCGCCTGGCCCAGGAGCTGGGTGCCGAGACCGCCGTGCTGACGGCGCCGGACATCGTCGATGCGGCGCTCGACTACGCCCGCGCCCACAACCTCGGCAGGATACTGATCGGCCGGCGCGCCCGCCCGCAGCGGCGCTGGTGGGGACGGTTCATGCGGCGTCTGGGCGAGCGGGCGCCGGACATCGACCTCATCGCCGTGGCGCGCAGCGCCGAGGCGCCGCCCGCGCCGCGCCCGACGCCGCCGCCCGCCGTGCCGGGCGGGCGCTTCGCGCCCTACGTCGGGGCGGCGGCGCTGTGCGTGGCCGTCACCGTGGCGGCCACGCCGCTGCGACATGTGCTCGAACTCACCAACATCGTCATGCTGTTCCAGCTGGCCGTGGTGGGGGCGGCCTTTCGCTGGGGGCGCGGGCCGGCGGTGCTGGCGGCGGTGCTGTCGGTGGCGCTGTTCGATTTCTTCTTCGTGCCGCCACGGTTCACGTTCGCAGTGAGCGACGTGCAGTATCTGGTCACGTTTGCGGTGATGCTGGTCGTCGGGCTCGCCATCGGCCAGCTGATGGCGCAGCTGCGCTATCAGGCGCGCATCGCCGGCCACCGCGAGCAGCGCATCCGCAGCCTCTACGAGATGGCCCGCGAGCTGGCCGCGGCGCTCAGCGAAACGCAGGTGGCGCAGATCGGCGAGCGTTTCCTCGCCGCCACCTTCCATGCCCGCGTGCGGGTGCTGCTGGCGGACGCGCACGGCAAACTCACCGCGCCCGCCGAGGCGATGCCGCAGGTCGATCTCGCCATCGCGCAGTGGTGTTTCGATCACGGCGAGCCGGCCGGCCTCGGCACCGACACGCTACCGGCGGCCGCGGCCGCCTATTTGCCGCTGAAGGCGCCGGCCGGCACGCAGGGCGTGCTCGCGGTGCAGCCGGACAACCGCCGCCTGCTGCACATCCCCGAACAGCGCCGCCTGCTCGAAACCCACGCCACGCTGATCGCCATGGCGCTCGAGCGCCTGCACTTCGTCACCCAGGTGCACCAGACGCGCCTGGGCGCGGCCTCCGAGCGCCTGCGCAGTACGCTGCTGGCCGCGCTGTCGCACGATTTGCGCACGCCGCTCACCGCGCTGGTCGGCCTCGCCGACACGCTCACGCTGCGCCTGCTCGCCGCGCAGGCGCCGGAGCACGAGACCGCCGCCGCCATCCGCGACCAGGCGCTGCGCACCAGCCATATGGTGGACAACCTGCTGGAAATGGCGCGCCTGCAGTCCGGCACCGTCACGCCGCGCCGCGACTGGCTGGCCCTGGAAGAGATCGTCGGCGCCGCCGTCCGGGCGCTCGAACCCGCGCTCGCCGACCATCCACTGCAGACCGACCTGCCGGCCGACCTGCCGCTGGTGCAGGGCGACGCCACCATGCTGGAGCGGGTGCTGGTCAACCTGCTCGACAACGCCATCAAGTACACGCCGCCCGGCACGCCGATCGGCATCACCGCAGCGGTCGCCGGCGATGCGCTCGAGGTCGCCGTGTGGGATGCGGGCCCCGGCCTGCCGCCGGGTCAGGAGCAGGTGCTGTTCGAGCGCTTCGCGCGCGGGACGCGCGAGTCGGCGATCGCCGGCGTGGGTCTTGGCCTTGCCATCTGCCAGGCCATCGTCACGGCACATGGCGGGCACATCCGGGCCGAAAACCGCCCCGAGGGCGGGGCACGCTTCGTGTTCACCCTGCCGCTCGCGCCGCCGCCGGCGGCACCTCGGGAGCCCCCATCATCGACGGCACCGCACTGATCGTCGAGGACGACCCGGCGATCCGCCTGTTCGTGCGCCGCACGCTGGAGGACGCGGGCCTCAAGGTGGCGGAAGCCGCCACGCTGGCGCGCGGGCTGATCGAAGCCGGCACGCGGCGACCGGATCTCGTGATCCTCGACCTTGGCCTGCCCGATGGTGACGGCCGCGACTTCATCACCGCGCTGCGCGCCTGGAGCCGGGTGCCGGTGATCGTGCTGTCGGCGCGCGCGCAGGAAGCCGACAAGGTGGCGGCGCTCGACGCCGGCGCGGACGACTACCTCACCAAACCCTTCGGCGTCGCGGAACTGCTGGCGCGGGTGCGCGTGGCGCTGCGTCACGGCCGCAGCGGGGCGGGCGGTGGGCCGATGGTGCGACTGGGGGCGGTGACGGTGGACTTGGTGGCGCGGCGCGTGCAGCGCGGTGACGAGGATATCCACCTCACAGCGGTCGAGTTCCGCCTGCTGACCGCGCTGCTCAAGGCGCCCGGCCGCGTGCTCACCCACCGCCACCTGCTGCGCGAGGTGTGGGGGCCGAACAGCAGCGAACACGGTCATTACCTGCGCATCTACATGGCGCGCCTGCGCCACAAGCTCGAGGCCGACCCGGCCCGGCCGCGGTATCTGCTCACCGAAACCGGCATCGGCTATCGGTATGCGCCGGAAACGTCGGATCGGGAGTGACTGTTACGGCAAGGGCCGGCCCATGCCGGGGCGCGTTCGAGTAGCAGGAACTGCCGTTCGATCGCCTGGCCGGCTCGTCGCACGGCTTGCGGTGCCTTGGAGCGGGATTACCGGGCGGTGGCGAGCCGAAACATTCCGGGCAGAAATTACCGGCTACCCAGCACCCGCCGGTCGAACGACACACTCTTGATGAGCGCCCAGACGGCCTGGCCGGTGGCCAGACCGAGGCGGGCGACGGACTCGCGGGTGATGCGCGCGCGCAGGTGCTGCGCCGGTGCGCCGGGAAGTTCGAGCAGCACTTCGGCGTACGCGCCGGCGGGCTCGGCGTCGATGCGCAGCACGCGCGCCCGGAGCTGATTGCGGATGCTGACGCCGTCCACGCGGGCGAGCGCGAGCGCCACGTCGCGCGCCCGCACGCGAAGGCGCACCGGCGTTCCCGCTGCGGCGTCGATGTGCGGCAGGGTCAGGCGCTGGCCGGCCAGGTCGAGCTCGGTCAGCGCGTAGTCGGTTATCTGCCGATGCACGGTGGCGTCGAGCAGGGCGCCGGCCTCGAAGTGGCCGGACACGGCCTCGGCCGCCGCGCTTTCCAGCACGGCGTGCACCTCGCCGCGCGCCACCACGCGACCGGCGGCGAGGATCAGCACCTCGTCGGCGAGCTGGGCGACTTCCTCCACCGCGTGCGAGACGTAGATCAGCGGAATGCGAAAGCGCTGCGGCAGGGCGCGGATGTAGGGCAGCAGCTCGGCCTTGCGCTTGAGGTCCAGCGCCGACAGCGGCTCGTCCAGCAGCAGCAGGCGCGGATTGGCGAGGAGCGCGCGGGCGATGGCGACGCGCTGGCGCTCGCCGCCGGAGAGGCCCTGGGTGCGCCGGTCCAGCAGCGGCACAAGATCGAGCGCGGCGATCACCTCATCGAGCGCCGGTGCCGGTGTGCCGTTGGCCGGCCGGGCGCGCTGCTGCGCAAAGCGCAGGTTGCCCAGCACCCGGCGGTGGCTGAACAGCCGCGCATCCTGGAACACGTAGCCGATGCCGCGCCGGTGCGCCGACAGGTTCACGCCCTCCGCGCTGTCGGCCAGCAGCACACCGTCGAGCGCGATGCGCGCGCGCTGCGGCGTTTCGAGTCCGGCCAGCGCGCGCAGCAGCGTGCTCTTGCCGCTGCCCGACGCGCCCATCACGGCGGTGATGCCGGCCAGCTCCAGTGTTTCATCCAGCTCCAGCGCGAAGCCGGCGCGCTGCAGCGCGAGCGCGATCTGCAGCCTCACGCCGCGTGCACCGGGTAGCGGCGGTTCAGCGCATACACCAGCACCAGCACGCCGAACGAGAACGCCAACAGCCCGCCGGCCAGCACGTGCGCGGCGGCGAAATTGAGCGTCTCCACCTGCTCGTAGATGGCGATCGAGATCACCCGCGTGCGGCCGGGGATGTTGCCGCCCACCATCAGCACCACGCCAAATTCGCCGAGCGTGTGCGCAAAGCCGAGCACGATGGCGGTCAGATACCCGCGCGCGGCGAGCGGACTCGCCACGCTGAAAAAGGCATCAAGCGGGCGCGCGCCCAGCACCGCGGCGGCCTCGAGCGGCGCGCGGCCGACCGCCTCGAAGGCGCCCTGCAGCGGCTGCACCACGAACGGCAGCGAATAGATCATCGACGCCAGCACCAGACCGCTGAACGAAAACGTGAGCGTCTGCCCGGTCAGCTCGAGCCACGGCGCGCCGAGCGCCCCGTGCGGCGCGAACAGCACCAGCAGATAAAACCCCAGCACCGTCGGCGGCAGCACCAGCGGCAGCGCGGTGACGGCCTCGATGAGCGGCTTGCCGCGCCAGCGGGTGTGCGCCAGCCACCAGGCCAGCGGCGTGCCGACCACCAGCAGCAGCGCCACCGTCACCGCGGCCAGGCGCAGCGTGAGCCAGACCGGGCCGAGGTCGAGAGGCATGCCTCAGGGCGCCGGCAGCGAATACCCCAGCGACTCGATCACCTCGCGCGCGGGCGGCGTCTTGAGGTAATCCAAAAACGCCTTGGCGGCCGGGTTGTCGCGGGCGCGGGTGACCAGGATGGCGTCCTGCCTGAGCGGCGCATACCGGTCCTGCGGCACCAGCCACTGGCTGCCGGGCTTGCCGCCGGCCAGCACCGACGAGTAGGCCACGAAGGCGGCCTCGGCGGCGCCGCTGGCGGCCATGGTGTAGACCTGACCGATGTCCTCGGCGCGGACGATCTTGTCCTGCAGGCCGGCCCACAGCCCGAGCTGCTCGAGCGTGCGCTGCGCCGCCGCGCCGTAGGGCGCAACCGCCGGATTGGCGATGGCCAGATGCCGGAACGCGCCGGCCTTCAGATACGCCTCACCGTCGCCGAACGCCTGGGGGTCCGGACTCCACAGCGCCAGACGGCCGATGGCGTAGGTGAAGCGCGAGGCCGGCACGCCGAGGGCGGACTTGGCGAGCACTTGCGGCCGCTCGGCATCGGCCGACAGGAACACGTCGAACGGCGCGCCCTGCTGAATCTGCTGCAGGAACTTGCCGGACGAGCCCAGCACCACCGTCAGGTCGTGGCCGGTAGTCTGTTCGAAGGCCGGTTCCAGGCGCGCCATGGCCGGGCCGAAGTTCGCCGCCACGGCGGCGACCACCTCCGCCGCGCGGGCGGGCAGGCCGGGCAGCAGCATCACGCTGGCGCACAGCGCCGCTACGAAAATACGCATCGCGGGCATGGT
>NZ_JAQVGQ010000083.1 GCF_028696615.1 Immundisolibacter sp.
CAGCAGCATGGTGGCGAGCAGCCAGGGCGCCAGGCCGGCCAGGCGCGGCCGCTGGGGCCACAGCGCACCGGCAAGACGCGCCGTCAGCAACAGCGAGGCCAGCGCCGCCAGGGTCGGGACCAGGCGCGGCCACCATTCGTTGACGCCGAACACCGCCCAGCCGGCCTGCATCAGCCAGAACAGCAGCGGTGGCTTGTCCACGTACACGGCAAAGTTTTTGTGCGGCACGATGAAGTCGCCGCGCAGCCACATCTCCCAGGCCACCGACAGGTAGCGCGTCTCGTCGACCGGCAGCAACGGCCGGCTGGCCAGCATCAGCAGGCCCAAGCCGGCGGTCAGCGCCAGCGCCGGCCAGCAGCGGCGCGCCAACCCGAAACAGGCGTCCATGGGCGCTCAGCGGGGCTTCAGGTGCAGCACGCGGTTGGCGCGCGTCTCGGCCAGATACAGGCTGCCGTCCGGCACCAGTGCGATGCCCTGCGGCTCGCGCAAGTGACGCGCGATGACGCGCCGGCGGCCGTCCTTGATCAGCACCAGCCGGCCGCTGCGCACGGCGCTTTGCACCACCCACAGGCTGCCGTCACTGCCGCAGGCGAGCTGACGCAGGCCATCCAGGTGCTCGGCCAGCACCTCGACGCCGGCCGGACCGTGGGCAAGGATGCGATCACGGCCGCTCTCGGCGATGCCGATGCGCCCGTCCGGCAGCCGGCACAGTCCCCGGGGTCGGTCCAGGCCGTCCAGCACGGTTTTGGCTTCGCCGTCGGCGCCGATCTCGAGCAGCCGGCCGTCGGGCAGGTCCTGGGTGACCAGCAAGCGGTCGTCCGGCAGGCGCAGTAAGCCGCTCGGGTGATCCAGGCGCGCCAGCACGCGCAGCTTGGCCGAGCCGATGTCGTAGCGCATGACCCGGCCGTTGGGGTCGTCCTCGGCCACCACGATGCCGTCGTCGAGCAGCAGCAGGCCGTCCGGCTCGCCGAAGTCGCCGAACACCGTTTTCGGGCCGTCGGCGGTCAGTTCCACCAGAAACCCCGGAATGGTTTCGAGCGTCACGTAGCGCAGCCGGCCGTCGGCGTCGAGCGCCAGCGCGTCCGGCCGCGACAGGCGGACCTTGCCCACGACCTGCCAGTCCGTGTGCAGGTGTCGTGGCCAGCGGATGCCGTAATAGACGCCATACGCCAGCGCGGCGGCCAGCAGCCCCGCCAGCAGCGTCAAAACGCGTGAGCGCCGGCGCATCAGCCGGCCGCCCGCGCGCGCCGGCGCTTGTCGGTGAGCGGCACGCGGCCGAGCGGGGAGTGCCGCGGCGGCGTGCCCGGCACCACGCCGGTGCCGGCGTGGGCGGCCTCGTACAACGCCGTTAGCAGCGCGATGTTGCGCCGGCCCTCGGCGCCATCCACCAGCCAGGGGTGCGGCGCGCCGCCGCGCACGGTGGCGGTGACGGCCTGCAGGTAGCGGGCGTGGCCGTTGCCGTATTCGTTCTTCACCGCCTCGCTGGCGGCCTGCATCACCTGCTGCGGGTCGTCGTCGGCGCCGGCGAAGCGCCAGCTGGCGAGCTGGTTCACGGCGATGCCGGCGATCACCACCGAGCCCTGCTCGCCCAGCACGCTCAGCGAGCCTTCCAGGTTGTCCGGGCGCGTCGCCACGGTGGCCTCGTAGATGCCGAGCGCGCCCGAGCGAAAGCGCAGCAGGGCGGCGGCGGTGTCCTCGACCTCGATGTCGAGCAGGCGGGTGGCGATCTGGCACTGCACCGACTCCACCGGCCCCATGAACCACTGCAGCAGGTCCAGGTGGTGACTGGCCTGCTGCGACATCACGCCGCCGTCCAGCGCCCAGGTGCCGTGCCAGTGATCCTGGTCGTAGTAGTCCTGATGGCGGCACCAGCGCACGCGCACCGTGCCCAGCACCGGCGTGCCGAAGCGGCCGGCCTCGAGCGCGCGGCGCGCCGCCTGCACGGGCGTGTTGAAGCGGTTCTGGTAGACCACGTACAGCGGGGCATGATGGGCGGCGCAGGCGGCGATCATGGCATCGCAGTCGGCCAGCGTGAGCGCCATCGGTTTTTCCACCACGATGCTGCGCCCGTAAGCGGCCAGATCGATCACCACTGCGGCGTGGTAGCCGGTCGGCACCAGCACGTGAATGAGCTCGATGTCGGGATGCGCGGCCAGCATGGCGTGGTAGTCGGTGTAGCCGGGCACGCCCTGCGCGGCGGCGCTGGCGGCCGCCTTGGCCGGATCGATGTCGCACACCGCCACCAGGCGCGCCTCGCGCATCTGTGCCACCGCCTCGAAGTGCTTGTAGGCAACGCGTCCGCAGCCGACGATGGCCACCGCCACCGGCTGGTCGGTTCGATCAGTGCTCATGCAGTTCTCCAGGTTCGATTTCCCGCCAGCGGCGGTACACGTGCAGGCCGCCGCCGGCCAGCGCCAGCAGCATCAGCGCGCCGGCCGCCACCTGCAGCAGCGACACGGTGAGCGAGGTTTTGCCAAGGCCGCTGCCGAGCAGCGTGAGCGGCAGCCCCTCCGGCAGAAAGCCGAGGAAGGTGCCGAGCAGGAAAGTGCCGAGCGGGGTGTGACGCACGCCGAGCGCCAGCGACACCACGGCGCTGGCGATCGGCAACTGGCGCAGCACGAACACCGCCAGCACCGAGCGCTGGTCGAGCAGGCGGCGCAGGCCGGGATGATGGGCCAGCCGCGCCTCGACCGCGGCGCGCCCGGCCCAGCGCGCGGCGGCGAAGGTGAGTGTGGCACCGAGCACGCTGCCGAGCTGGGCATACAAAAGCCCCTCGGCGAAGCCGAACGCCGCGCCGCCGACGAAATAAAGCGCCAGGCGTGGCACCCCGGCGGCCGTCAGCAGCCCGCCGCCGAGCGCGAACCACAGCGGCGCCAGCGGCCCCTGGCGGTCGAGCCAGTTCTTGACGTGCTGGTAGTCCAGCAGGTCGGCGCCCAGCGGCGTGCCGTGCAGCAGACCGAGCGCCAGCAGCACCACCGGTATGGCGAGCAGCGGGCGATGGCGCGCGTTCATGGGGCAGGTCAGTCGTCCAAGCGGTCGAAGCGCAGCGCGCGGCGCTGGTACCAGCGCACGCCAAAGCAGTCGGCCAGCCCCCGCCACAGGCGGTTGTGGATGCCGTACTTGGACACCCCGGCCAGGCGCGGGCGGTCGTTGATGGGTATCTCCACCACCGTGCCGCCCTGCGCCTTGATCAGCGTCGGCAAGAAGCGGTGCATGCCGTTGAAGACCGGAATCTCCACCAGCGCCTGGCGCCGCAGCAGGCGAAACGTGCAGCCGGCGTCGCGCAGCCGATCGCCGGTGATGGCGGCCCGAAAGCGGTTGGCGGTGCGGGACGCAAAGCGCCGCAGCCAGCCTTCCTTGCGCTGCGCGCGGTAGCCGCACACCGCGTGCACGCCGGGCGAAAGCGCCGCGAGGTACCGCGGGATGTCGGCCGGGTCGTTCTGCAAGTCCGCATCCATGGTCAGCACCAGCGCGCCGCGGGCGTGCCGAAAGCCGCTCGCCTGACCGGCGCTCTCGCCGCTGTTGATGCGGTGCGTGAGCACGCGAAGGCGCGGTTCCGCGGCCGCCAGACGCGCCAGCACCTCGGCGCTGCGATCGGTGCTGGCGTCATTGACCGCCAGCACTTCCCAGGCCAGGCCGAGCCCGTCTAGAACGGGTTTTAGTTCCGCCAGCAGCGGTTCGAGGTTGTCCTGCTCGTTGAAGACCGGGATCACCACCGACAGATCGACCGCCTCAGCCACGGAACGCCTCCACCGCATCGCACACGCGCTCGACCTCGGCCTCGGTCAGGCCCGGAAACATCGGCAGCGACAGGCAGCTGGCGCACACGTCTTCGGCCACCGGCAGGCTGCCTGGGCCGAGCTTCAGGTGCGCGTAGGCCGGCTGCCGGTGCAGCGCCAGCGGGTAGTGCAGGCCGGTGCGGATGCCGTGCTCGTGCAGATGCGCGGCGAGCGCCTCGCGCCGGGCGGCCCGCACCACGTACACGTGATAGATGTGCTCGGCGCCCGGGCGCTCGGTGGGCAGCGTGAGCCACGGCAGGTGCGCCAGGCGCGCGCGGTAATGGGCGGCGATCTGCCGGCGCGCGGCGTTCCAGGCAGCGAGCTGCGGCAGGTTCACGCGCAGCAGCGCCGCCTGCAGGGTGTCGAGCCGGCTGTTGGTGCCCTCGAACTCGTGCGCGTACTTGTCCTCGCGGCCGTGGTTCGAGTACATGCGCACGCGCTTGAGCAGCGCCGGATCACGCGCGATCACCGCGCCGCCGTCGCCGAAGCCGCCGAGGTTCTTGGATGGAAAAAAGCTGTACACGCCGGCATCGCCGAAGCTGCCGAGCGCCCGGCCCTCGAAGCGTCCGCCGACCGCCTGCGCGCAGTCCTCGACCAGATACAGCCCATGCTCGCGGGCCAGTGCCAGCAGTCGCGGCAGGTCCGCCGCAAGCCCGTACAGATGCACCGGCACGACGGCGCGCGTGCGCGGCGTGATGCGCCGCGCCACGTCGTCCGGGTCGAGGGTGTAGGTGTCGGTCTCGATGTCGGCGAATACCACCCGCGCGCCGGCGAGCGTGACCGCCTCGGCGGTGGCGATCGCCGTGTGCGCCGGCACGATCACCTCATCGCCCGGCCCGATGCCAAGCGCGTGCAGCACCGCCTGCAGGCCGAGCGTGGCGTTGCCGACGCCGACCGCGGCCGGCACGCCAAGCGCGGCGGCGAACTCGTGCTCGAAAGTCGCCACCGCCTGGCCGCCAACGAAATCGCAAGCCTCCAGCACCGCGCAGGCGGCCTCGCGCAGGGCGGCTTGCAGCGGCGCGTACTGACGGCGCAGGTCGACCAGCGGGACGGGGGCAGCGGGCATGCGACGGTTCCAGGGTGGTGAGCGAATGCGGCCACCGTAGCCGACGGCCCGTCAAGGCCGTGTTAGGTCAATGTCAGGAAAGCGTTAAGGAGCCGCTGATTTAGCAGGCCGTTGAAAAAGGCCTTCCTGCCCTTTTTCAACTCGGCTCGTCGCGGCACATGTCCGCAACGAGCCTCCCCCACATCAAGCGCTTGACGCGCTTGATGT
The DNA here is from genome assembly GCF_028696615.1 of Immundisolibacter sp. Lineage (GTDB taxonomy): Bacteria > Pseudomonadota > Gammaproteobacteria > Immundisolibacterales > Immundisolibacteraceae > Immundisolibacter. The sequence continues at coordinate 5,053 of NZ_JAQVGQ010000083.1, forward strand.
GGGGGCACGCCATCCCTGGCTTGCCTTAGCAGGTCGTTGAAAAACCTTTTTTCACGGCCTGTTAGTCAGCGGTTTCATCCGGGGCAGGATGCCCCGCATGAATCGACGGCGTAAGCCGTGGGTTCATGTGGCGCCGGGCGCGGGCGCGAATACCAGCGCAAAGCGCGTGCCGCCCTGCGGCAGCGGCTGCGCCTGCACCTGCCAGCGCAGGCGCTCGCAGATGCGGCGCACGATGGACAGACCGAGGCCCTCGCCCGGGGCGGTGTCCGGTGTCAGGCGCACGTGGCGGGCGAAGGCAGCGGCTATGGCGGCGGTGTCCAGGCCCGGGCCGCTGTCGTCGACCAGCACCGCCCGGTCGGTGACGGTGACGCGCACCGCCCCGTCGGGTGCGTAGCGGGCGGCGTTGTCGAGCAGGTTGCGCAGCGCCACGGTGAGCAGCGGGCGCGGGCAGGCGACCGTCAAATCCGCTTCCTCGTGCAGGTCGACGGCCGCCGGCGCGACACCGGGCGCCGCCTGCAGACGCTGCAGCTCGGCCCGCACCACGGCGTTGACCGAGCACGGCGCGGCCGGCTGGTCGGTGGCGCGGCCGAGCGCCAGGAAGGCGTCGATCAGATCCTGCATTTCGAGCGCCGCCACCTGGATGCGTTCGACCGCATTGCGCGCGCGCGGCAGCAGCTCGGCGCGCGCCAACAGCGTCTCGGCGGCACCGGCGATGATGGCGGCCGGCGTGCGCAGCTCGTGACTGACGTCGCTGGTGAACAGGCGCTCGCTGGCGATGAACGCGTGCAACTCGCGCAGGCGCTGCTCGAACACGCGCGCCAGCTCGCCGATCTCGTCGTCGGCGAAACCGGCCGCCAGGCGCCGCGGGGCGCGCGCCGGATCGGCGCTGCGCACGCGCCGCGCCAGGCGCCGCACCGGTTCGAGCACGCCGTCGGCCAGCAGGCGGCCGGCCAGCAGCGCCGTCAGCACCGACAGTGCGCAGCCGGCCGACAGCACCAGAAACCAGCGTCGTTCGCGGCGCTCGAGCGTGGTGGCGCGGCTGACCAGGTAGTACTGGCGGCCGTCGCGGTCGCGGCGCAGCACGTGGTAGGTGTCGGTGCCGTCGAACACCTCGCTCCAGCCCACCGGTTGGTGGTGCAAAAACGCCGGCCGCGCGCCCGGCGGCACGTCCGGCACCACGTACAGGCGGGTGTCGTTGGCCAGCGTCCACGGCTGCGGCTGGGCCGAACCTTGCAGGCGCTCGATCCACCAGCGCAGCTCGCCGTCGAGCTGGCGCGCCAGCACGGACTCCTCCATTTCCTCGATGGCCACGAAGGTGACCAGCGCGAACAGCCCCGACACCGCGCCGGTGAGCACCACCAAGGCCGCCACCAGGCGCTGGCGCAGCGACGCATGGCGGGCATTCACGGCCCGCGCTCCGGCGCGGCGGTCTCACTGAGGCGGTAGCCGATGCCGCGCACGGTTTCGATCAGGGGCCGCGCGAACGGCCGGTCGACCGCCTGCCGCAGGCCGTGGATGTGCGTACGCAGCGCATCGCTGTCGGGCGGCGCATCCGGCCACAGCAGGCGCTCGAGTTCGGCCCGCCGCACCAGGCGCGGGGCGGCGCGCAGCAGCGCTTCGAGCAGTTTCAGCTCGGTCGGTGTCAGGGTGAGCGGCCGCCCGGCGCGCTCGGCGCGCGCGTTGTCCACATCCAATGTCAGATCGGCGCAGCGCAGCAGGGTCGTGGTGGCCGGCCGGCTGCGGCGCAGCAACGCCTCGATGCGCGCTTCGAGTTCGGCCAGCGCGAACGGTTTGATCAGATAGTCGTCGGCGCCGGCGCGCAGGCCCTCGACACGCTGCTCGACCGCATCGCGCGCGGTCAGCATCAGGATGGGCGTGCGAAGGTGCAGCTCGCCGCGCAGCGCGCGGCACAGCGCCAGACCGTCCAGGCGCGGCAGGTTCAGGTCCAGCACGATCAGGTCGTATGCACCGTGACTGGCCAGCGCCAGACCGGCCAGGCCGTCGCGCGCCGAGTCGAGCTCGTAGCCGTGGCCCTCGAAATAGTCGTACAGGTTCTGCAGCAGGGCGGCGTTGTCTTCCACCAACAGCAAACGCGCAGCGGGTGCGCCGGGGTCGCTCATCGGCTTTGCGGGTTCACGGGCGTGAGGTTTCTTGCGGCGAGCCGAAAAAATCCAGGGAGGGATTTTTTCGGCATCGGTTCGCGCCCGCACCGAGTCATTCGGTGCGGGCGCCCGGGGCAGGACGCCCCGGCCTGGGTCAATGGCGCAAGCCATTGGCTCAGGGAGCGCAGCGCGGGCGTGTACCGCGCTGCGGCGAGCCGAAAAAATCCAGGGAGGGATTTTTTCGGCATCTATCAGAGATACGGCGAGAACAGCCAGCACAGCGCGTCGCGCGTGCGCTCGGCCAGACGCCGGCCGCTGATCTCGGCCAGCGTCACCGGCCGCGAGGCGTTCCAGGCGGCGGTGAAATGGGCCGCCAGCGCGGCGTTGAAGTCGGCATCGAACACCTCGACGTTGAGCTCGAAGTTCAGGCGCAGGCTGCGTGGGTCGAGGTTGGCCGAGCCGACCTGGGCGTAATCGTCGTCGACCAGCAGGCATTTGGTGTGCACGAACGGCGGCGGCTGGTAGCGCACCTCGACGCCGTGCTGCAGCAGCTCCCATAGCAGGTTGCGCGTGGCCCAGTGCATATAGGGCAGGTTGTTTTTGCCTGGCAGCAGGACGGACACCGCCACGCCGCGCAGCGCGGCCGCCTGCAGCGCGCCGATCAGCTCGCGCCCGGGCAGGAAGTACGGCGTCATGATGCAGATGCGTCGCTGCGCCGCCGACACCGCCGCCAGCAGTATCAGCGCCAGGCGGTCCAGGTCCTCGTTGGGGCCGTCGGTGATGACCCGGCAGGCGGCGCTGCCGGCGCCGGGCGACGGCGGTTTCGGCTCCGGCAGCGCCTGGCCGGTGGCGAAATGCCAGTCCTCGGCGAACACGCTCTCGATCTGGCTCACCACCGGGCCGGTAAGACGCAGCTGCAGGTCGGCCACCCGGTAGCCGCGGCCGTCGCCGAGCACGTGGTAGTCGGCGATGTTCATGCCGCCGGTGAAGGCGACCTCGCCGTCCACCACCAGAATCTTGCGGTGATTGCGCAGGTTCACGTGCAGGCTGGGCGGCCACAGGCGCAGCGGCAGGAACAGCGCCACCTGCACACCGCCGCGGCGCAGTGCCGGCGCGGCGCGCGGCAGCGTGTACCACTGGCCGAGGCCGTCGATCAGCACGCACACCGCGACGCCGCGCCGCCGGGCAGCGCACAGCGCGTCGATGATCTCGCGCGCCGCGCCGCGGGCACCGAAGATGTAGGTGGAAAGATAAACATATCGTTCGGCCGAGCGGATGGCCTCGATCATCGCCGGGTAGGCCTGCTCGCCGTTGTGCAGGCGTTCGAGGGCGTTGCCGGGCAGGCAGGGGCGGCGGCTGATGCGCGCCGAGGCGCGGCCGATCGGGCTGTCCGGCGGGCCGGCGCTGGCCGGCTCGGCGAGGTCGGCGTCGTCCGGCTGTTCGTAGTCGAACTCCAGCGGCAGCGGAAAGCGCCGGCCCAGGCGCCGGCCGCGGGTGCGGATGCGGTTCACGCCGAACACGAAATACAGCAGTGGCCCGCCCAGCGGCAACAACAAGCTGATGCCGATCCAAGCCAGCGCGGCGCGCGGTTCGCGCTTGGTCAGCAGCGCATGCCAGGCGCACAGCAGGCCGAGCGCGAGCTGCAGCGCCAGCGTCAGCCAGGCCAGCGTGGCGGTGAGCGGAGCGCCCATGCGCTAGGCAAGCGCTGAGGTGGGCAGCGCTTCCCGCCCGTGGCAGGCCGGCCGGGCACGAATCGCGGGCTCGAACCCATGACTCATCGGGAACGCTGCGCTCGCCGGCCGAACTGCGGCGGGCGCGAGCGCTCCGGGCCGGCGGGGTTTCACTGGAACAGGATCACGCTGCGGATGCTGCGCCCGGCCTGCATCAGGTCGAAGGCTTCGTTGATGCGCTCCAGCGGCAGGGTGTGGGTGACGAACTCGTCGACCTTGATCTGGCCGGCCAGATAGCGGTCCACGTAGCCCGGCAACTGCGAGCGGCCCTTGACGCCGCCGAAGGCGCTGCCGCGCCACACCCGTCCGGTCACCAGCTGGAACGGCCGGGTGCGGATTTCCTCGCCGCCGCCGGCCACGCCGATGATGGTCGACTCACCCCAGCCCTTGTGGCAGCACTCGAGCGCCGCGCGCATCAGGTCGACATTGCCGATGCACTCGAACGAGTAATCGACGCCGCCCTGGGTCAGCTCGACGATCACCTCCTGGATGGGCGCCGCATGGTCCTTGGGATTGACGAAATCGGTGGCGCCGAGCTGGCGCGCCAGCTCGAACTTGGCGGGGTTGATGTCGATGCCGATGATGCGCGCGGCCTTGGCCATCACCGCGCCCTGCACCACGGAAAGACCGATGGCGCCGAGCCCGAACACCGCCACCGTCGAGCCCGGCTGTACCTTGGCGGTGTTGAGCACCGCGCCGATGCCGGTGGTGATGCCGCAACCGAGCAGGCACACCTTGTCGAGCGGCGCGGCGGGGTTGATCCTGGCCAGGGCGATCTCCGGCAGCACCGTGTACTCGCTGAAGGTGGACGTGCCCATGTAGTGGTACACGGTCTGGCCGCGGGCGCTGAAGCGGGAGGTGCCGTCCGGCATCAGGCCCTTGCCTTGCGTGGCGCGGATGGCCTGGCACAGGTTGGTCTTGCCGGACGTGCAGAACTTGCACTGCCCGCATTCGGGCGTGTAGAGCGGAATCACGTGATCGCCGGGCTTGAGACTGGTGACGCCGGGGCCGACTTCCTCGACGATGCCGCCGCCCTCGTGACCCAGGATGGCCGGGAACACGCCTTCCGGATCGCGGCCGGAAAGGGTGTAGGCGTCGGTGTGGCACACGCCGGTGGCGACGATGCGCACCAGCGCCTCGCCGGCACGCGGCGGGGCGACCTCGACGTCCTCGATCTGCAGTGGCTGGCCGGCGGCCCAGGCGACGGCGGCGCGTGCTTTCATTGAGTCGGCTCCCGGTGTTCGCGGTGACGGTCGCGCGCCGAGGCATTCGGTGCTTACCGTGCGGGGCACCGATTATGCCAAGCCGCGCCGATGCTTC
>NZ_JAQVGQ010000084.1 GCF_028696615.1 Immundisolibacter sp.
CTGCTGCACCTGCGCGTGGTGCTGCCGCCGGCCAACACGCCGCGCGCGCGGGAACTCTACGAAACCATGGCGCGCGAGCTCGCCTTCGATCCACGTCGCGGGAGCTGATTTCCATGAACGAGACCGAAACCCTGATCGGTGCCCTGCTGGACGATTCCTGGCTGACGCTCGAGCAGTTGGCGGCGGCCTGCGCGGCCGACGTGGCCTGGCTCGAGGCGCACATCGAGGCCGGCCTGCTGCCGCAGGCAACGTCGCTCGGCGGCGTGTGGCGCTTTTCGTCCGCCACGCTGCGCCGGGCGCGGCGGCTGCGGCAGATCGAGCGCGACTTCGACGCCGTGCCGGAACTGGCCGGCCTGGTCAGCGACCTGATCGAGGAGATCGAGCGCCTGCGCGCGCAGCTGGCGCGCCATGGCCTGTGATGCCCGCCGGCCGAGGCTGCTGGCGGCGCTGCTGCTGACGCTGCTGGCGGGCACGGCGCAGGCCGCCGGCGCGCGCAGCGTCACCCCGCGCGGACCGCTGGATGCGGACGAGCGCGCCACCATCGCGCTGTTCGAGCACGCCCGCGACAGCGTGGTCTACATCAGCACCGCCGCCCTGGTGCGCGACCTTTGGACGCGCAACGTGTTCGCCGTGCCGCGCGGCACCGGCTCGGGCTTCGTCTGGGACGACGCCGGGCATGTGGTGACCAACTTTCACGTCATCGAGGACGCCGCGCGCGCCAGCGTGCGTCTGGCCGACGGCCGCGACTATCCCGCCCGCCTGGTCGGCGCGAGCCCGGCGCACGACATCGCCGTGCTCAAAATCGGCGTCGATTTCCAGCCACCGCCGCCGGTGCCGATCGGCACCAGTCACGACCTGCGCGTGGGTCAAAAGGTGTTCGCCATCGGCAACCCCTTCGGCCTGGACTGGTCGCTGACCACTGGCATTGTGTCGGCGCTCGACCGCAGCCTGCCGGCGCAGGACGGCGCGGTGGTCGAGCACCTGATCCAGACCGATGCCGCCATCAACCCCGGCAACTCGGGCGGTCCGCTGCTGGACTCGGCCGGCCGGCTGATCGGCATCAATACCGCCATCTACAGCCCGTCCGGCGCCTCCGCCGGCATCGGCTTTGCGGTGCCGGTCGACACCGTCATGCGCGTGGTGCCGCAGCTGATCCGCACCGGTCACTACAGTCGCCCGACGCTGGGCGTGCAGGTCGACGAGGGCGTCAATGCCCGCCTGACGCGCCTGCTCGGCATCCGCGGCGTGTTCGTGCTGGGCGTGCAGCCGGGCTCAGCGGCGGCGCGGGCGGGCCTGGTGCCACTGCGGCTCGCGCCGGATGGCCGGCCGCTGGCTGGCGACGTCATCGTCGCCGTGGACGGCAAGCCGGTGGATTCGGTGGCACGGCTGCTGGCGCGGCTGGACGATTTCGCCGCCGGCGACACGGTGCCGCTGACCGTGCTGCGCGGTCAGCGGCGCCTGACTGTGACCGTCACGCTGCAGGCCGGCGCGTGAAAAACGGCGCTTGATGGAAGACTTAACAGGCCGTTGAAAAACCTTTTTTCAATGGCCTGTTAAACCCCATCCATTTGCTGCCGCGCGCCACCGGCCCGCGCTGCGGCTCACGGCCGCCGGCGGGCGCGCGCCAGCTCGATGATGCGCCGGTTCTGGGCGCGCAGCTCGGCGTTGTTGCCGGCCAGCGCGTCCGAGCGCGCCGCCAGCGTGGCCGCCTGCTCGAAATCGCCGTTCTGTAGCCGCAGCCAGGCCAGTTTTTGCCACAGCAGCGGGTCCTGCGGCCGGATACGCAGCGCCCGTTCGAGCTGCGCTGCCGCGGCGGCGTAATCGCCGGCGGCGGCCTGGCGGTCGGCCAGCGCCACCAGCGAGCCGGTGGCCGAGGCTTGCGGCACACCACTGGCGGCGGCCGGCGGGGCGACGCTCAACGGCGGTGCCGACGGCGGCGGACCGGGACGCATGACCGCCGGCGGCGGCTGCGGCCGTGGCAGCGGCTGGGCCGGCGGCAGCGCCGGCACGGGCGCCGGGGTCACCGGCGGCTGCGGCGGCGGCTCGGGTCGCGGTGGCGGCGCGCTCGTGCAGCCCGCCAGCAGCAGCGCCGCGAGCGACGCCAGGCCCAGCCGGGGCAGCGGGAAACGGTTCAAAACAGCCTGCGCAGCCAGCGCCATGAGTCGTCGCTCCGGTCGGGAGGAGGTGGCAGGGCGGCGCCGTCGCACGACACCGCGCCCGGTGGCACGCCGCCGTCCAGCACTGGCAGGCCGAAACCACCCGGGCACTGCGCGGCCGGCAGCCAGGGGCCGTCTGGCGCCTGCACCCAGTGGATGCCGGGCGGCTCGGCGAGCGTCAGCGGCACGGCCGGCAGCCGGCCGATCAGATCGGCCCAGATGCGCATCGCGCCGCTGGCGCCGTAAAGCCCGGTCTCGCGGTTGTCGTCCATGCCCACCCACACCGCCGCCACCGTGTTGCCAGTGAACCCGGCGAACCAGGAATCGCGGCTGTCGTTGGTGGTGCCGGTCTTGCCGGCCACGTTCAGGCCCGGCAGCACCCGGCCCAGCCCGCGCGCGGTGCCGTTGCGCACCACTTCCTGCAGCGCCGTGTTGACCAGGAACACCGCCGCCGGGTCGAGCTTTTGTTCCACCGACAGCGGGTAGCTCGCCAGCGGCTTACCGTCCTTGTCGGTGACGGCATGGATGGCGCGCAGGTGCAGGCGAAAACCGCCGGCCGCCAGCGTCAGGTACATGCGCGTCACCTCGAACGGCGTCAGCTCGACGGCGCCCAGCATCACCGCCGGCACCTCGGGCAGGTCACGCGTCACGCCGAGCGCACGCAGCGTTTTGAGCACGTTCGGCAGGCCCACCTGCAACCCCAGCGCCACGGTGGCGCTGTTGCGCGACTCGGCCAGGCCGCGCAGCAGCGGAATGCGCCCGGCGTAATCGTCGCCGGCATTGCGCGGCTGCCAGCTCTGGCCGGTCGGCAAACGCACCGACATGCGCAGGTCGTCGAGCGGCGTGGCCAGGTTGAAGCGCGCCGGCTCGGACAGGGCGGCCAGATAGGTGGCCGGCTTGGCCAGCGAGCCGATCTGCCGGCGTGCGTCGAGCGCCCGGTTGTAGCCGTCGAAGCGCACGTCGCGGTCGCCGACCAGCGCCAGCACCTCGCCGGTGGCCACATCCGCCGCCACCGCCGCCATCTGCAGGTCTGGCAGCTTGCGCTGGCGCGCCAGCGCTTCGCCCTGCTCGCCGACCGCCGCCTCGGCCGCCGCCTGTACGGCCGGGTCCATGGTGGCGAAGATGCGCAGGCCGTCGTTGCGCAGCACGTCCTCGGGATAGTCGCGCTGCAGCTGGCGGCGCACCAGGTCCAGGAATGCCGGGTAGCGGGCCATGCTGAGCGAGCTGCGCTCGGGCACGCGCAGCGGCTTGGCCTGCTCGGCCGCCACCTGCTCGGGCGTCAGCACGCCCTGCTCGCCCAGCACGCGCAGGGCGAGGTTGCGCCGCGCCAGGGCACGCTCGGGATAGCGGCGTGGGTTGTAGTAGGACGGCGCCTGCACCATGCCGGCCAGCAACGCCAGCTGGCCGGTGTCGAGCTCGCCGAGCGGACGGCCGAAGTAAAGCATCGCGCCCTGCGCCACGCCGTGCACGGCGCGCGAGCCGACCTGCCCCAGGAACACCTCGTTGAGGTAGGACTCCAGGATGTCGTCCTTGGTGTAGTGCGTCTCCAGCAGCACCGCCATGATCGCTTCGGTCAGCTTGCGCCACAGCGTGCGGTCGGCGGTCAGAAAGTAGTTCTTGACCAGCTGCTGGGTCAGCGTGCTGCCGCCCTGCACCACGCCACCGGCGCGCACGTCGGCCCACAGCGCGCGCATGATGGCGCGCGGCGAGACGCCGTGATGGCGGTAGAAATCGCGATCCTCGAGCGCCAGCAGCGCCTGCACCAACAGCGGCGGCACCTCGGCCAGGCGCACCAGCAGCCGGTCCTCGTTGCTGGCCGGATAGAAGCCGCCGATGAACTCGGGGTCCAGACGCAGCAACGGCAAATCGCCGTCGGCGCTGGACAGGCTGGCGATCTGCCCGCCGTCGAAGCGGATCTGCACCTTGCGCGGCGGCTCGGCACCATCCCAGAACTGGAAGCCGCGCGTGTAGACGACCAGACGCGGCCCGCGCACGGTGTAACTGCCCGCCCCGACCGGCTCACCGCGCTGGTAGCCGAGCCGCTCGAGCGCCTCGACCACGCGCGCCACGCCGAGCGGCGCGCCGGCGTACAGCTCGAGCGGGCGCGCGAACACCCGCGCCGGCAGCGCCCAGCGCTGGCCTTCGAATTTCGCGCGGATCACCCGGTCCAGGTGCACCGCGTACAGCGCCAGCGCCGCCAGGCTGGCCAACGCCAGCGGCAGCAGCCAGCCCAGCCAGCGGCGGCCGGCGAAGGGTCGGAACCTGGATTTGGACATGGACGCTCAGGGTCGGTGCGAGGCGTTGGGCGCGTAAGTCTACCCTGCCGGCCACGGCCGAAAATTCCCCGCCCGACCCGTGGCTTACCCGCCGACTCGGGGAACTCGCACAAACTCGGTCCTTGAGTTTCAGGCAAGCCGATCCGACCGGCCGCTGGCAGCAGGCCCGGGCCCGCGGGAGCCGCTGTGGCATACTGCCGGCCCGTCGCGGCCGCGCGTCGCGCGCCCCATTCGTTATTTCCGCCAGATTTCCGCCAGGTCCGCCCTTGGACGAGAGCGCCCTTCGCCAGCTGCTGATCGACACCGCGCGCGGCAGCGTGCGCCTCGGCCTGAACCGCGGCACCTGCGGCAACGTCAGCGCCCGTCTGCCGGGCGGCTTTCTGATCACCCCGACCGGCATCGCCTACGACGCGCTCGAGCCCGCCGACCTGGTACGCCTGGACGGCCACGGCGTGGCCGCGCCGGGACAACTGAAGCCCTCGTCCGAGTGGCGTTTCCACCGCGACATCTACGCCGCCCGGCCGGACATCGCCGCCATCGTGCACACGCACTCGCGCTATGCCAGCGCGCTGGCCTGCCAGCGGCGCGACCTGCCGGCGTTTCATTACATGGTGGCGGCCGCCGGCGGCGACAACGTGCGCTGCGCGCAGTACGCCACCTTCGGCAGCGCCGAACTGTCGGCCAATGCGCTGCTGGCGCTCGACGGCCGCCATGCCTGCCTTCTGGCCAACCATGGCCTGATCGCCACCGGCGCCAGCCTGCCGGCAGCGCTCGACCTGGCCGAGGAAATCGAATCGCTGGCCGCGCAGTACTGCGCGGCGCTCGCCAGCGGCACGCCGGTGCTGCTGGACGCGGCCGAGATGGCGCGCGTGCTGGAACAGTTCAAAACCTACGGCAAACAGGATACGTCCTGAACCAACCGCGGAGCCACGCCATGCAACTCATCTACGCCAAACCGTCCCCCTACTCGCGCAAGGCGCGTGTGACCGTGCTCGAAAAAGGCCTCGCCGGGCGCGTCGAGGAAGTGGTGGTCAGCCCAATGGAAGACCCGGCGGTGCTGCTCGAGGCCAATCCACTCGGCAAGGTGCCGGCGCTGCGTCTGGACGACGGCCGCAGCCTGTACGACAGCTGGGTGATCTGCGAATACCTCGACAGCCTCGCGCCCACACCGCGCCTCATCCCGGACGGCCCGGCGCGCTTTGACGTGCTGCGCCGCGCCGCGCTGGCGGACGGTGTGCTCGACGCCGCCGTCACCGCGCGCATGGAACTGCTGCGCCCGGAAGACAAGCGCTGGACGCCATGGACCGACCGCCAGCGACGCGCCATCGGGCGCGGTCTGGCGGTGATGGAGCGGGACGTGGCGGCGCTCGGAGCCGAACTCACGCTGGCGCACATCGAGTTCGCGGTAGCGCTCGAATACCTCGACTTTCGCCTGCCCGACGTCGTCTGGCGCGACACGCACCCGGCGCTGGCAGCCTGGCTGGCCGAGTTCAGCCAGCGCCCGTCCATGCAGGCGACCCGACCGCAGCCGTCCTGACCGACATGGCCGATCGTCCTGGCAACGCTGCAAAATTCCATCCCTGGAATTTTTTTAGCTCGCCGTCGCGCGGTGCACACCCGCGCGGTGCTCTATGAAGCAAGGGCTTACGCCATAGATTCAGGCCGGGCATCCCGCCCCGGACGCAAGCGCTGAATAACTCAGCGGCTCCTTCAACCACACCGCCGGCAGCGCCCAGCGCGGCCGGCGGTGCTTTGTTTTCGGAACAAGCACACGTGTATCTCGACCTGATCCCCGTTTTCCTGGCGCTGGCCGCCGGCTGGCTGTGGCGCCGGCACACGCCCGGCGGCGTCGACGCCGCGCACATGGCGCAGGCGCTGAACATGCTGATGATCTACGTGACCGGTCCGGCGCTGATCTTCGCCATCATGTCGCGCGCCCCACTCAACCCGCAGCTGATGGTGATCCCGGCCGCCGGCTACGTGTGCAGTCTGGGCGGCCTGCTGCTGGCCACGCTCGCCTATCGCCTGGCCGGGCCACGCCTTGGTCTGTCGCCACAAAGCCGCGGCGCCATGCTGCTGGCGGCCGGCTTTGCCAACGGCTCGATCGCGCTGCCGGTGGTGGTCAGCCTGTTCGGGCCGGGTGGCATGGCGACCGTGTTCGCCTACGACCTCATCGCCACCACGCTGCTGATCTGGACCGTCGGCGTGGCGGTGGCGGCGCGCCACGCCGAAGGCGCCGGGCGGGTGTCGCTGGGGCGCGAGATCCTGCGCCTGCCACCGGCCTGGGCGGTGTTCCTGGCGCTGGCCGTGAACCTGCTCGGCCTGCCGGTGCCGGATCGGCTGGTCGGCACGCTGCGGTATCTGGGCGACGCCGGCATTCCGCTGATGGTGTTCGTGGTCGGACTGTCGCTGCGCCTGGGCGCCATGCGCCGCCTGGGCGCGGCGCTGCCGGCGCTGTTCATACGCCAGCTGGCCGGCCCGGCGCTGGGGCTCGCGTTTGCCTATGCGTTCGGGCTGCGCGGGGAAACGCTGGCCGTGCTGGGCGTGGCGATGGCGTCGGCGTGTCCGGCGGTGGGCGTCATCCTCGCCTACCGCTACCGGCTCGACACCGAGCTGTACGGCGCCGCCCTGACCGCCTCCATCCTCATTTATCTGGTGCTGGCGCCGCTGTATCGCAGCCTGCTGCTGGGCGGGTGACAATGCGGTTTTGCCACGCAAGCGCTGGTTATGCGGCGCTTGCGTGCCGGGGCAGGATGCTCCGGCATGAATCAACGGCGTTCGCCGTTGATTCATGGAGCGCCGCGCGGGCGAGTACCGCGCAGCAGCGAGCTGAAAAATTCCAGGGATGGAATTTTTCAGCCTTCACCTAACCGCCCGCCATGATCCGCCACCTCATCCTCGACTGGGCCGGCACGCTGGCCGACGACCGCGCGCTCACACTCGCCGCCACCTGCGACACGCTGGCGCACTTCGGCGCCGCGCCGGTGGACGAGGCCACCTACCGGCGCGAGTTCACGCTGCCGGTGGAACGCTTCTACCGGCGCTTCATCGGCGAGCGGCCACGCGAGGAAATCGACGCCGTGTTCTTCCGCCATTTCGCCACGCGCATGGCGCAGTCGCAGCTGTTCGCCGACGTGCCGGCGCTGCTGCACATCTGCCGCCTGCGCGGGGTGGCGCTCAGCATTTGTTCCAGCGTGCCGACGGCCATCCTGGATGAGCTGCTGACGCGTCTTGGCCTGCGCGAGTTTTTCCGCCACATCGGCGGTGGCGCGGCGGACAAGATTCCGGTGCTGCAGCAGATCGTCGCCGAGTCCGGTTTTCGACCCGACGAGACGCTGTACGTGGGCGACACGCCGCACGACATCGACGCCGCCCACGCCGCCGGCGTCATCGCCGGCGCGGCGTTGTACGGCTATGCGACCGAAGAGCGCCTGCGCGCGGCGCGGCCGGATCACGCCTTCGCCAGCGTGCGGGAGATCATCGATCTCATCGACCGCGAGCACCTGCTGGCGAGCGAACGGCGCGTGATCGCCACCGTAGGCGGCTTGCTGGTCGCGAACACCGGCGAACTGCTGCTGATCCGCACCGCCAAGTGGTCCGGCCGCTGGGGCCTGCCGGGCGGCAAGGTCGATTACGGCGAGACGCTGCTGGCGGCTTACCGGCGCGAGATGCGCGAGGAGACCGGCATCGACGTGGACCACGCCGACTGGCTGTGTATCCAGGACTGCATCGAGAGCCCGGAATTCACCCAGCCGCGGCACTTCCTGCTCATCAACTACGTGTCGCGCCTGCCCGGCCGGCCGACGCCGCGCAAGAACTACGAGTCGCTCGAGATCGGCTGGTTCGCGCCGGCCGTGGCGGCGGGCATGGACCTGAACCAACCCACGCGCGCGGCGCTGGAGCTGGCGACGCAGCGCGGCTTCGTGACGCTGCCGCGGCCGAAAAACACGCCGTAACCCCCACGCCGCAGCGGCGTTGGCCGCGAACCGCTCCCAAAACGCAGAAAACCCGCCTGCCGTCTACACACGGCTGGCGGGTTTCGAACCTGCAGAGTCTGGTAGGCGCGATTGGACTCGAACCAACGACCCCCACCATGTCAAGGTGGTGCTCTAACCAACTGAGCTACGCGCCTGCAAGGCTGGCAAATCTAGCACAGGCGGGACCCAAGCGGCAACGCGCAGCGGCATCGCCCGCAGCCCGCTACCATGGCGCGCAGACCCCACCGCGGAGGCTTTGCCATGCTGCTCGAAGGTTCCTGCCACTGCGGGGCGGTGCGCTTTTCCGTGCAAAGCCACGCGCCCTACCCGTACATGTATTGCTACTGCTCGATCTGCCGCAAAACCCAGGGCGGCGGCGGCTTTGCCATCAACCTGCACGCGCAGGCGGACAGCCTTACGGTGCACGGCCGCGAGCACGTCGGCGTGTACCACGCCTTCATGGACCACCCGGTGCGCAGCGAGCGCAGCCCCGGCGAGCGGCATTTCTGCCGCGAGTGTGGCAGCGCGCTGTGGGTGTGGGACCCGCGCTGGCCGCAGCTGCTGCACCCGTTCGCGTCGTGCATCGACACGCCGCTGCCGGTGCCGCCCGAGCGCTGCCACATCATGCTGGCGAGCAAACCGGCCTGGGTGCCGGTGCTGCCGCAGGACGCCGCCAACCGCCATTTCCCCGACTACCCCGACGAGGCGCTGATCGACTGGCACCGCCGGCACGGCCTCATCACCGACTGACCTCCCATGCACTTCGACACCCTGCTGTACGAAACCCGCGGCCCGCTGGCGCTGATCACCCTGAACCGCCCGGACAAACTGAACGCCATCTCGCTGGCGATGGTCGATGAACTGCACGCCGTCATCGCCGCCGCCACGGCCGACGAGGCGGTGCGCGTGCTGGCCATCACCGGCGCCGGCGACAAAGCCTTCGCCGCCGGCTCGGATCTGGCCGAGGTGGCGCAGCGCGACCTCAACAAGGCGCTCGAACCGATCGTGCAGGGCGTCGCCGAGCGCCTGGAGCGCTGCCCCAAACCGACCATCGCCGCCATCAATGGCATCTGCTTTGGCGGCGGGCTCGAAGTGGCGCTCGGCTGCGATCTGCGCGTGGCCGGCCGGCGGGCACGCTTTGCCACGCCCGAGGGCAAGCTCGGCATCATCCCCGGCGGCGGCGCCACGCAGCGCCTGCCGCGCCTGATCGGCCGCGCCTGGGCGCTCGACATGCTGCTGATGGGCGAACCGATCGACGCCGAGCGGGCGCTGCAGATCGGGCTGGTCACGCGCCTGGTGGACGACGACGCGCTGCTGGCCACCGTGCAGCGCATGGCCGAGCACCTGGCCGGCTTCGCGCCGCTGGTGCCGCGCTTCATGAAAGCCATGGTGCACGCCGGCATGGAGGGCAGCCTCGTGGCCGGTCTGGCGCTGGAAAAATTCGCCCAGGCCGGCCTGTGCGAAACCGCCGACAAAAAAGAGGGCCTGGCCGCCTTCCTCGAAAAACGACCGCCGCGATGGCAGGGCCGTTGATGCCGGCGGTGGCGGCGCTGCTCAGCCACCGCGCCCGCAACAACGTGCACTCGCTGATCCTGTTGCTGGGCATGACGGCCCTGCTGGCGCTGCTGGGCCAACTGCTGGGCGGCACGGCGGGTGTGCTGTGGGCGCTGCTGCTCAGCGGACTGCTGCTGGCGCTGTCGCCGCGCATCGCCCCGGCGCTGCTGCTGCGCCTGTACGGCGGGCGCCCCATCCACCCCGCCGAGGCGCCGGGCCTGGTGCAGGCGG
>NZ_JAQVGQ010000085.1 GCF_028696615.1 Immundisolibacter sp.
CTGTGGGCGCTGCTGCTCAGCGGACTGCTGCTGGCGCTGTCGCCGCGCATCGCCCCGGCGCTGCTGCTGCGCCTGTACGGCGGGCGCCCCATCCACCCCGCCGAGGCGCCGGGCCTGGTGCAGGCGGTGGCAACGCTGGCCGCCCGCGCCGGCCTCGAGCGACCGCCGGCACTGTTTCTGGTGCCGAGCCCGCTGCTGAACGCCTTCACCGTCGGCACGCCCAAAGCCGCCGCGGTGGCGGTCACCGCCGGCCTGCTGCGCAGCCTGCCGGCGCGCGAGCTGGTGGCCGTGCTGGCGCACGAGATCGCCCACATCCGAAACCGCGACATGCTGGTGATGGGCCTGGCCGACCTCATCAGCCGCCTGACGGCGGTGCTGTCGAACGTCGGCGTGCTGCTGGTGCTGGTGAACCTGCCGCTGGTGATGATCGGCGCGGCTACCGTCAACTGGGGCGCGGTGGCGCTGCTGTTGCTGGCGCCGGCGGTCGGCGTGCTGCTGCAGCTCGCCCTGTCGCGCACGCGCGAGTTCGACGCCGACGCCGGCGCGGTGGCGCTGACCGGTGATCCCGAAGGGCTGATCCGGGCGTTGGCCCGCCTCGAACACCACGAGGGCCGCTGGCTGGAGCAGGTGCTGCTGCCGGGCCGGCGCCTGCCGGACCCCTCGCTGCTGCGCACGCACCCGCCCACCGAAGAGCGCATCCGGCGTTTGCAGGCGATCGCGCAACAGATGGCGCCGGCACATGCTGCGCACGACGACTGGGCGCCACCGCGGCACCTGGGACCGGCCGAGCTCGGCCGGCCGCGCTGGCGACCGGGCGGGCTTTGGTATTGACGCGGCCGGGCGGTTACGACCGCCCGGTGTCAGGCATCAATGCCCGCGTTCCAGGCGGCGCAGGATGGCCGCCTCGAGCGTGGCACGATCGGCCTTGACCGGTTTGAGATCGGGCGCGCTGCGGATGGCGATGTCGGGGTCCTTCAGACCATTGCCGGTCAGCGTGCACACCAGCGTCTTGCCGGGCGCGATGCGGCCGGACTGCAAATCGCGCAGTGCGCCGCCGATGGAGGCGGCCGACGCCGGCTCGCAGAACACGCCTTCCTCGCGCGCCAGCAGCGTTTGGGCGGCGAGGATTTCGTCGTCGGTCAGCGCCGCGAACCAGCCGCCGGATTCGCGCTGCGCGGCGATCGCCTTGTCCCACGACTGCGGATTGCCGATGCGGATGGCGGTGGCAATGGTTTCCGGCTGCTCGATCGGGTGGCCGGCCACGAACGGCGCCGCGCCCGCCGCCTGGTAGCCCACCATCACCGGCAGGTGGCAGCGCCCGGCGCTGTGGTACTGCGCGTAGCCCATCCAGTAGGCGCTGATGTTGCCGGCGTTGCCGACCGGCAGGCAGTGGTAATCCGGCGCGCGACCGAGCGTGTCGACGATCTCGAAGGCCGCGGTTTTCTGGCCCTCGAGGCGGTGCGGGTTGACGGAGTTCACCAGCGTGACCGGCGCGCTTTGCGCAAGCTCCTTCACCAGCTGCATGCCGTCATCGAAATTGCCGGCGATTTGCAGCACCTCCGCGCCGTGCACGATGGCCTGCGCCAGCTTGCCGAGCGCGATCTTGCCCTCCGGGATCAGCACGAACGACACGATGCCGGCACGCGCCGCGTAGGCCGCGGCAGAGGCCGAGGTGTTGCCGGTGGAGGCGCATATGATGGCGCGGCTGCCTTCGGCCACCGCCACCGACACCGCCGCCGTCATGCCGCTGTCCTTGAAGGAGCCGGTGGGGTTGAGGCCCTCGAACTTGACGTAGATGTCAGCGTCCACGCCCAGCTTGCGCGGGATGTTGCGCAGGCGGATCAGCGGCGTCGCGCCCTCCAGCAGCGTCACCGGGACGATGCCGGCCGGCAGCTCCAGCCAGTCGCGGTAGCGGGCGATCAGGCCCTCGTAGGCGTGCATGTCAGTGCTCCAGGTGGTCGACGCGCAGGCTCACCACGCGCCCGTCGATACTCGGCAGCGCCTCGATGCGGGCGATGGCGTCGCGCAGCGCGCGCTCGGGCACCTTGTGCGTGAGCAGGATCACCGGCACGTGGCTGGCAGCGGGCGCGGGCTCCTTCTGCAGAATGGCCTCGATGCTGATCTGCTGGTCGGCGAGGATGCGCGTCACATCCGCCAGCACGCCCGGCCGGTCGAGCGCGGTCAGGCGCAGGTAAAACGCCGTCTCGACCGCGTCGATGGGCTGCACCGGCAGCGCCTGCAGGCGGTCGTGGTGGAAGGCCAGATACGGCACCCGGTGTTCGGCGTCGATGGTGAGCGCGCGGGCGATGTCGATGAGATCCGCCACCACGGCGGACGCGGTCGGCCCCGCCCCGGCACCGGCGCCGTAGTACAGGCTCTGGCCCAGCGCGTCGCTGTCCACCAGCACGGCATTGATCACGCCGTCCACCTGCGCCAGCAGGTGCCGCTGCGGCAGCAGCGTCGGGTGCACGCGCAGTTGCACACCCTGCGCACCGCGCCGGGCGATGCCGAGCAGCTTCAGGCGATAGCCGAGCTGGCCGGCGTAGTCGACGTCCACGGCCGACAGATCCCGGATGCCCTCGACGTGCACCTCCCCGAAACACAGCGGCATGCCGAACGCGATCGCCGCCAGGATGGACAGCTTGTGCGCGGCGTCCACGCCGTCGATGTCGAAGCCGGGATCAGCCTCGGCGTAACCCAGGCGCTGCGCGTCGGCCAGCGCCGTGGCGAAGTCGAGCCCGGCGTCGCGCATCTGCGTCAGGATGTAGTTCGAGGTGCCGTTGATGATGCCGGCGATGCCGTCGATGCGGTTGCCGGCCAGGCCCTCGCGCAGGGTCTTGATGATGGGGATGCCGCCCGCCACGGCGGCCTCGAAGCCGACCGCCACGCCAGCGCGCCGCGCAGCCTCGAAAATCGCGTTGCCGTGGTGGGCGATCAGCGCCTTGTTGGCGGTGACCACGTGCTTGCCGGCGCCGATCGCCGCCAGCACCAGCTCGCGCGCCGGCTCGATGCCGCCGATCAGCTCGGCCACGATGTCGACGTCCGGCTGGCGCACCACCTCGAACGGGTCGGTGTGCAGCGCGATGTCGGCCGGCAGGCCGCGCGCGCGCTCCGGATTGCGCACCGAGGCGTGCGTGACGCGCAGCGGGCGCCCGGCGCGACGGGCGATTTCGTCGCCGTTGCGCGCCAGCAGGTCCAGCGTGCCGCCGCCGACGGTGCCGAGGCCCAAAAGGCCGATGCGGACCGCGTTCATGCGCCACCCTGCGCGGCCAGCGCCTCGCCGCCGCGCAGCAGGCGGCGGATGTTGCGCACCGCCTGGCGCGTGCGGTGTTCGTTTTCGATCAGCCCGAAGCGCACGTACTCGTCGCCGTATTCGCCAAAACCGATGCCGGGCGACACCGCCACGTGCGCCTCGGCCAGCAGCAGCTTGCTGAATTCGAGCGAACCGAGCGCCCGGAAACGCTCCGGGATGCGCGCCCACACGAACATGGTCGCCTTGGGCTTTTCCACCGCCCAGCCGGCGGCGTTCAGGCCCTCGCACAGCACGTCGCGCCGGCGTTGGTACATGGCGGCGATTTCGCGCACACAGTCCTGCGGGCCTTCCAGCGCCGCAATCGCCGCCACCTGGATCGGCGTGAAGGTACCGTAGTCCAGATACGACTTGATGCGCGCCAGCGCCCCGACCAGCGTCGGGTTGCCGCACATGAAGCCCACGCGCCAGCCGGGCATGTTGTAGGTCTTGGACAGCGTGTAGGCCTCGACCGCGATGTCCTTGGCGCCCGGCACCTGCAGGATGGACGGCGCCTGGTAGCCGTCGAAGGCGATCTCGGCGTAGGCCAGGTCGTGGATGACCCAGATCTCGTGCTCGCGGGCGATGCGCACCACGCGCTCGAAAAAATCCAGATCCACGCAGGCGGTGGTCGGGTTGCTGGGGAAATTCAGCACCAGGAACTTCGGCCGCGGCCAGCAGTTGCGGATGGCGTTTTCGAGTTCCTCGAAGAAATCGAGCCCCGGCAGCATCGGCACGTGGCGAATGTCGGCGCCGGCGATGACAAAGCCATACGGGTGGATCGGATAGGTGGGATTGGGCACCAGCACCACGTCGCCCGGCCCCACCGTGGCCAGCGCCAGGTGCGCCAGACCCTCCTTGGAGCCGATGGTGACGATGGCCTCGCTGTCGGGGTTCAGGTCCACGTCGTAGCGGCGCTTGTACCAGGCGCAGATGGCCCGGCGCAGGCGCGGGATGCCCTTGGAGACCGAATAGCGGTGCGTGTCGCCGCGGCGGGCGGCCTCGATCAGCTTGTCGACGATGTGCGGCGGCGTCGGCTGGTCCGGGTTACCCATGCCGAAATCGACCACGTCCTCGCCGCGCTGGCGGGCCTGCGCCTTCAGCTCGTTGACGATGTTGAACACATACGGCGGCAGGCGCTCGATGCGCGGAAAGCTGTCCTTCATGGATCGTCCGGGCCGAAAGGGCGGGCAGGAGGGAACGCGGGTGCGGGCATGCGCACGGAAGCCACAGCGGGTCGATAATCCAGGCTGGCCAGTGCGTCATCGGAAGGACCGAAATTCTAAATGAAAATCCAGATCGAACGAGGCGCCAGCTACCGCGTACAGGCCTACCAGACCGACTGCGTGACGGTGGCGCGCGGCGAGCAGCTGCAAACGCTGACCGGCCCTGCCCTGCTGCAACCGGACACGGCACCGCTCGACTGGGCAGTCACCTCGGACACGCCGCCACTGGCGGCCTTCGAGGCGCTGCTCGAACACGCCCCCGAACTGGTGCTGTACGGTAGCGGCGCGCGGCTGCGCTTTCCGGATGCCGCGGTGATGCGCATGTTCCACGCGCGCGGCGTCGGCTTCGAGGCCATGGACACGTTCGCCGCCTGCCGCACCTACAACGTGCTGGCACTCGAGGGCCGGCGCGTGCTGGCGGCGCTGCTGATCGGACCACCCGACAGACGCTGAAACATTCCATTCGTGGCATTTCTCGGCTCGCGCAGCGCGGTACATGCCCGCGCTGCGCTTGGTGAATCAATGACATGTGTCATTGATTCACGCTGGGGCACGCCGCCCCGGGACATCGAGACGTAAGCGTTTCCCTTGGCGACTGGCGCAGGCCGTGCGGCTCGGGTCGGTGGTCGTGATCAGGCGCGGCCGCCCACCAGGTCGACGATGACCTGCAGGATGGCGGTCGGCGTCGGCGGGCAGCCGGGGACGGTCGCGTCCACCGGAATCACGTTGCCGACCGCGCCGCAGCTCGCGTAGCTGTCGCCGAAGATGCCGCCGTCGCAGGCGCACTGCCCCACCGCCACCACCAGCCGCGGCGGCGGCGTCGCCTGGTAAGTGCGCTGCAGCGCCTCGCGCATGTTGCGCGTCACCGGGCCGGTCACCAGCAGCAGGTCGGCGTGGCGGGGACTCGCGACGAAGCGGATGCCGGCGCCCTCGAGGTTGTAGTAGGGGTTGTTCAGCGCGTGGATTTCCAGCTCGCAGCCGTTGCAGGAGCCGGCGTCCACCTGGCGGATGCACAGCGCCCGGCCGAGCCGCCGGCGCAGCTCCGCCTGCAGGCGCTGGGCCGGCAGGCGGTCGGCATCGGCGGCCGGCAGGGGCTCGCTGCGGATGCCGCCGCGAAGGATGGTGCGCAGCGTCTTCAGCATGGCGTGTGCTAGAGGTCGTGGCCGCTGTAGGAGAGGTTGAAGGATTTATTGATCAGCGGGAAGTCCGGCACGATGTTGTCGATGATGGCGTGCTCAAGCACCGGCCAGTTGTGCCAGGACGGGTCCTGCGGGCGGCAGCGGGCGATGCGGCCGTCGGCGGCGAGTTCCAGCGCTACCAAGAGCGGTCCGCGCCAGCCTTCGACGAGACCCAGCGCCGGCCGGTCGCTGCGCGGTGCCGGCAGCGCCCGGCGGACGTCGCCCTCGGGCGGCGCGCCGAGCAGCCGGCGGCAAAGATCGATCGCCACCTGCGCCTCCTCGAAGCGCACCTCGACGCGCGCCGCCACATCGCCGGCCGTGCGCGTCACGAGCGGCACCGGCAGGCGGTCGTACGGCGGCGCCGGGCAGTCGCAGCGCAGGTCGAAGGCCTGCCCGCTGGCGCGCCCGGCGAGCCCGACGAGGCCCAGACGCCCGGCCAGTTCCGGCGTCACCCGGCCGGCGCCCTGGAAGCGGTCCTGCAGGCCGGCGTGGTCGGCGTAGATAGCGGCGAGGTCGGCCAGCTCGCGCTCGATGGCGTCGAGTTCGGCGTGCACGGCGGCGATCTGCGGCGGCGCCAGATCGTGCACGACGCCACCCGGCACGATCTCGTCCATCGGGTAGCGCGCACCGTAAAGGGCCGCATTGCCGCGCAGCAGGCGCTCCTTGAGGTGCGAGAACTGGGCGAGCCCAAAGGCAAAACCGGCGTCGTTGCCGAGCGCGCCCAGATCCCCCAGATGATTGGCCAGGCGCTCGCGCTCGAGCGCCAGCGCGCGCAAAGCCAGCGCCCGCGGCGGCGGTTCCGCGCCGCACAGCGCTTCGAGCGCCATGCAGTAGGCCCAGGCGAAACCGACCGCGCTGTCGCCGCTGACGCGCGCGGCCAGGCGCTGACCGTCCTCGGCCGGCATGCCCTCGAAGCGTTTCTCGATGCCCTTGTGGACGTAGCCCAGGCGTTGTTCGAGCCGCAGCACCTTCTCGCCGACCACCGAGAAACGGAAGTGGCCGGGTTCGATGATGCCGGCGTGCACCGGCCCGACCGCAATCTCGTGCACGCCGTCGCCGGCCACGCGCACGAAGGGGTAATCGATGGCCGGCATCGGCTCCACTTCGCCCAGCGGGCCGGCGCGCAGCGGCGCGAGCGTCGCCGGCCAGGCGTGGCGCAGCCACGGCCGCGCGTCGGCGCCGGCCGCGCGCACGCCGAGCAGGTCGGCGGCGGCGCGCTGCATGCGCGTGGCGGCCGCAAACAGGCGGCCCAGGTCCGGATACTCGAGCGGTCCGTCGGCCGGCAGGGCGAGCTCCAGCCAGTCGAGCGTGCGCCCGTGCTGCAGCACCACGCAGACCCGCAGCGCGCCCTCGGCGGCACGCGCATCGCTCGCCCACAGCGCCGCCAGGCGCGCGCCCTGCGCGTGCGCGTCGGTGATTTCCGCCAGCCACGCGTCGGCGTTGAGGCGCCGGCGGCGGGCCGCTTCGAAACCGGGCACGGGGGCGAGTGGAAGGTCCATGACGCTCACCCGATCAGCCGCGCCGCGAGGCGATACCAGTCGGCCAGCTGGCCCGGGATGTACAGCCCCAGCATCAGCACCAGTGCCATGTGCACGAACACCGGCGCCAGTGCCGGCGGGTGCGGCAGGGCGCGCGCATGCGGCAGGCCGAACACCATCGGCTGCACGCGCCGGAAGATGGCGCCGAACGCCACGCCGAGCGCCAGCAGCAGCAGCGGCGTCGCCCACGGCTGCTCGCGCATGGCGGTGGTCAGGACCAGGAACTCGCTCGCGAACACGCCAAACGGCGGCATGCCGAGGATGGCCAGCGTGCCCAGCATGAGGCCCCAGCCGACCGTCGGCGAGCGCAGCAGCAGGCCGCGGATGTCCTGCATCTGCTGCGTGCCGGCGATCTGCGTGGCATGGCCGACGGCAAAGAAAATCGCGCTCTTGGTCAGCGAGTGCACCGTCATGTGCAGCAGCGCCGCGAAATTGGCGACCGGGCCGCCCATGCCGAAGGCGAAGGTGACGATGCCCATGTGCTCGATCGACGAGTAGGCGAACAGGCGCTTCACATCGCGCTGGCGCCACAGGAAGAACGCCGCCACCAGCACCGACAGCAGACCGAAGCCCATCAGCATGCGCCCGGGCAGGTCGCCCGCCACAGCCCCCGCCACCAGCACCTTGCAGCGCACCACCGCGTACAGGGCGACGTTCAGCAGCAGGCCGGACAGCACCGCCGACACCGGCGTCGGGCCCTCGGCGTGGGCGTCCGGCAGCCAGTTGTGCAGCGGCACCAGGCCCACCTTGGTGCCGTAGCCGACCAGCAGGAACACGAACGCGATCGCGAGCACGGTCGGTTCGAGCTGGCCCTTGATGGCGTCCAGCTGCGTCCACAGCAGTGCCCCGCCGCCGCCGCCCAGCACGCGCTCGGCGGCGAAGTACACCAGGATGGTGCCGAACAGCGCCTGGGCGATGCCGACCCCGCACAGGATGAAGTATTTCCAAGCCGCCTCCAGCGAGGCGGCGGTGCGGTACAGCGACACCAGCAGCACGGTGGTCAGCGTGGCGGCCTCGAGCGCCACCCACAGGATGCCGAGGTTGTTGGTGGTCAGCGCCAGCAGCATGGTGAACATGAACAGCTGGTACATGCCGTGATACAGGCGCAGCCGACCCGCCGACAGGTGCCCGCGATCGGCCTCGATGCGCATGTATGGGCGCGAGAACAGCGCCGTGGTGAAGCCGACGAAGCTGGTCAGGGCGACCAGGAACACGTTGAAGGCGTCGATGAAAAACTGCCCCTGGCCGGTCACCAGCGGGCCGTCCACGATCACCCGCGCGGTCAGTGCCGCGCCGGCGAGGAAGGTGGCGAGGCTGCACAGCGCGTTCAGTTCCGCGGCACGCCGCCTGGCGCCCCACACGCCCAGCGCCGCGCCGCCCAGCAGCGGCACGCCCAGCAGCGCGATCAGTTCCATGCCGGTTCCGTCACGGGTTCACTCCTCGCGCAGGCGTTCCAGGTGCTTCAGTTCCAGGCTGTCGAACTGCTCGCGGATCTGGAAAAAGAACACGCCCAGGATCACCGCGCCGACCAGCACGTCGAGCGCGATGCCGAACTCGACCACCATCGGCATGCCCTGTGTGGCGGTGGTGGCGGCGAACACCAGACCGTTCTCGAGCGCCAGAAAGCCCACCACCTGCGACACCGCCTTGCGGCGGCCGATCATCATCAGCAGCGACAGCAGCACCATGGCCAGCGCGATGCCGAGCGTCTGGCGGGTGATCTCGTGCCCGAACTGGGAAATCGGCTGCGCGAGGCCAAAGGCGAAGATCACCAGAGCCAGTCCGATCAGCATCTGCAGCGGGATGGCGACCAGCGATTCGGTGTCCCACTGCAGGCCGAGGCGCACCACCAGCCGGCGCAGGAACACCGGCAGCAGCAGCACCTTGAGCACCAGCGTCAGCGCCGCCGAGGTGTACAGATGGGGCAGGCCGGCGCTGGCCGCCACCGCCGCGGTGGAGGCCGTCAGCACCGCCCCCTGCAGCGCGAACAGGTTCACCAGGGACGCGATGCGCCGCTGCGCCAGCATGGCGAACGACAGCAGCAGCAGCAGCGAGGCCAGCAGTTCCACCAGCTGCAGCGACGCCGCCGGCGCGTTCATGGCCCACCCCCGACGAACAGCAGCCGCGTCAGCAGCCCCACCACCGCCAGCATGAAGGCCATGGCCAGGAACTCGGGCACCCGAAACACGCGCAGCTTGGCGCTCAGGGTCTCGAACAGCGCCAGCGCCGCGCCGGCGAGCGCGAGCTTCACCACCAGCGCCAGCAGCGCCGCCGGCAATGCAGCAAGCCCGGCGCCGCTGCCGGCGAGGCCGAACGGCAGGAAAAAGGCAAAGCCCAGACACGCGTAGTTGAACAGCTTCAGCGCCGACGCCCATTCGATCAGCGCCAGGTGCCGCGCCGAGTACTCGAGCACCATCGCCTCGTGGATCATGGTCAGTTCCAGATGCGTGGCCGGGTTGTCCACCGGCAGGCGGGCGTTTTCCGCCACCAGCACCATCACGAAGGCCAGCGCCGCGAAGGCGAGGCTGGGATTCACGGTCAGCCCCTGCGCGAGCAGGCGCTCGGCGATCACCGGCACCGAGGTGGAGCCGCCCAGCAGCGCCAGATTGAACAGCACCATCAGCAGCGCCGGTTCGGCCAGAAAGCCGATCAGCATCTCGCGCCGCGCGCCGAGCGAGCCGAACGCGGTGCCGATGTCCATGGCACCCAGCGCGATGAACATGCGCGCGGTGGCCAGCAGGCCGACCAGGGCGATGGCGTCGGCGGCGCGCCCGGCCGGCAGGTCCGTGCCTAGCGACGGGATCACGCCGGCGGCCACCAGCATGCAGCCGAACACCACGTATGGCACGGCGCGAAACAGCGGCGAGGCGG
>NZ_JAQVGQ010000086.1 GCF_028696615.1 Immundisolibacter sp.
GGATGCGCGGCGTGGTGGTCGCGTTCTTGTGCAGCTTGATGTTCATCCCAGGACCTCACGCAGCGCCTCGTGGGCAGTCAGTAAACCACCACGGGTACCGAGAAGGGAAACGTCCGGGATGCGACATTTAAGGAACCGCTGATTTATTCAGCGGTTCCCTCCGGGGCAGGATGCCCCGGCATGAATCAAGGGCGTAAGCCATTGATTCATGGAGCATCGCGCGGGCGTGTACCGCGCGACGGCGAGCTGAAAAATTCCATGGACGGAATTTTTCAGCCCTTCCTTAAGGAAGCGCTGACGCATTCAGCGCTTCCAGTCCGCGGCGAATCCTGCCCCGTCACGCACCACTCAATACACCGGCGGTTCCTCAATGCGCCACCACGCGCCCGGTCGGGCGTCGATCTCCCACCAGCCACACCGCAATCGCCGGCATCAGGAAAATCGCCCCCAACATGTTCACGAAGAACATGTAGGCCAGCAGCACGCCCATGTCCGCCTGGAATTTCAGCGACGAGAAGTACCAGGTCGCCACGCCCAAGCTCATCGTCGTCGCCGTGAACATGACAGCGCCGCCAACCTCACGCAACGCACGCGCATAGGCATCAGCAAACTTGAGGCCGGCGGCCAGATGTACCTGTGTGCGCGCAAACAAATAAATACCGTAATCGACACCAACACCCACCCCCAGCGCCAACACCGGCAGCGTCGACACTTTCAGACCGATGTTCAGCCACACCATGACGGCATCCGCAAACACCGTCACCAGCGCCAGCGGAATCATCACCGCCAATGCAGGCCGCCAGGAGAAAAACGTCAGCAAGCAGCACAGACCGACCGCGATATAAAGAATCACCGCCATCCCGAACTGCGATTCCTCCACCGCCTCGTTGGTAGCAGCCATGATGCCGGCATTGCCCATGGCGAGGTGAAAGGTGACGTCGGGATTCTTGTTGTTCGCCTGGAATGCCTTCACGGCATTCACGACACTCCGCAGCGTTTCGGCCTTGTGATCCACCGGGTAGATCGTCACTGGCATCGCCGAGCAGTCATTGTTGAACAGCCGCTCCGACATCTCGACACGGTAAATGTTGGCGGAAATCATCTCCT
Source organism: Immundisolibacter sp. (assembly GCF_028696615.1). GTDB lineage: Bacteria > Pseudomonadota > Gammaproteobacteria > Immundisolibacterales > Immundisolibacteraceae > Immundisolibacter. The sequence continues at coordinate 1,108 of NZ_JAQVGQ010000086.1, forward strand.
CGTTGCGTGGCAGGCCGAGAAATTTCGGGTTTGCCTCGAAATTGCCGACATTGCGCTCACGCACCACCTGCGACAGCGACTTGACTGAGCGCACGCCCGGTACGTTGCGCATGTGCCAAACGAAATCGTCGATTGTCTCCATCACCGAATAATCGACACAGCCGTTGGCCTTCGCTGCCTGGGCAATCACCACCAGCTCATCCAGTCCCACGGTGAACTTCGACACGATCGCGCGAATGTCCTGGTTATAGCGCGAATCCGGACGCAGCTCCGGCGCGCCCGCTTCGGCGTCGCCGATGATCAAGGCACGTCGCTCCACCACCCCAAGCGCAAACAAGCCCGCCCCGATCAGAAGAATGACCACCGACACCGGCCTGCGCGCCCCGGCCGCCATCCAAGCGAGCCACGAACTTGTTTCCCGCACCTCGCGCGGTTTGGCCCGCTGCAGCTCCGCCGGACTGAGCTTCAGGTACGACAGCATCACCGGCAGCATGACTTTGTTGGTAATCAACATCACCGCAACGCCAATGCTGGCGGTAATACCAAGTTCACGAATGATGGCAATGTCGATGACGGTGATCACCGCAAAACCCGCAGCATTCGCCACCAGGGCCGTGGCGCCCGGAATGAACAGACGATTGAATGCCTGCCGCGCCGCAACCTTGGAATCGAGACCTTCGGCAATGCCGAGCCGCCAAGCGTTGGTCATCTGCACGGCGTGGCTGACGCCAATCGACAAAACCAGAAACGGCACCATGATCGACAGCGGATCGACGCCATAACCCATCAGCTTGATCGCGCCGAGCTGCCAGATGACGGCAGTGATGGACACCAGAATGGCTGCCGTGGCGAGCTTCCAGGACCGGGCAAAGAAGATCAGCAGGATGTAGGTGATCGCCAACGTGACGGCAAAAAACCCAATGACATCCCGCGCCCCGTCGATCATGTCGCCGATGAACGTCGCAAAGCCGATGATGCGGATGTTGACGCCGCCTTCCGCTTCATACTTGGCACGAAGCTGCTCGAGCCTTTTCGCCACCGCGCGGTAATCGACCTTTTGTCCGGTAACCGGGTCGACCTCCACCAACTCGGCGATCACCAGCGCCCCTGAGAGGTCCTTTGCCACGGTGCGGCCGATTTCGTTGGAGCGGGCGAGGTTCTCCCGCACCTTCGCCAACCCTTCCTCGTTGGCAACGAAGTCGGCCGGCACGATACGCGAGCCCGTAAAGCCCTCCTCGGTCACTGCCACGTAATTGACGTTGGGCGTGAACAGCGACGTCACCGTCCTGACGTCGATGCCGTCCATGGTGAGGATGTCCTGCGTAACGTGCTCGAGAATGGTGAAGAACTTGGGGTTGAACATGTTGCCACTTTTGTCCTCGACAAAAATGGTGATCATGTTTGAACCGCCAAACTCCGGCTTGTATTTTTTATAGGTCTCCATATAGGGATGCGACAGCGGTATCGACTTGTCGAACCCTGGATCGAGCCTCTGATGCAAAGCCTCGTAGGCGAAAAAGGCGGTGATGGCCATCGTCAGCAGCAACACCCAGGACCGATAGCCGATCAACGCATCGGCCATCGCAGACGAAATGCGCTCGAGGCGCGCGTTATAGCCAGCGACTTGCGCCATGGCAGAAAACCCCTAATACGGATGCGAGAATGCGAACCGGGCCGGCTTCAGCGCGGCAGCAGTTCCGTGAGCGGCAGCTTGCGAATCCCGCCAGTTGCTGCCGCCAGATACGCGGCGTCGCCGACGACCAGCACGGCATTGATGCCGACGCCATCCGGCCGAGGTGCACTGTGTACGTGCCCGCTGCCAGGCTCCACGGCCAGCACGGCGCCGCCGGCGCCCACCAGCAGCACGCGGCCGTCACTCAGCACGGTCGCATCCAGCAGAAACTGATCGGTGTTGGTCGCCACTTCCTGCCACGCGTTGCCGGCGTCGCCCGATACGAATACGTGACCATTCATGCCGTAGACGACGAAGGCGACACCGTCCGGCGACAAGGCTCCGAAATACGAGCCGTCATAGGGCGACTCGATCGGCGTGAACTCCTGTATCCCGTCAGGCGAGCGGTAGAGCACGCCTTTCTCGGCGACCGCCAAGGTCGTGCCATCGCGTAACCAGGCAACGTCGAAGATATGGTTCTGATACCAGTCCTCCACCGCCAGCGTGCGCCGGTCCCAGTTGGCGCCGCCATCGTGGGTGATCCAGAGCTGTCCATTGGTGCCCACGACATAGCCGCTACGTGCATCGCGGAATCGGACGTTGAGCATGACATTGCGCGACTCGGGCTCGAAGTTGAGCAGTTGCCATGTCGCGCCCGCGTCGGTCGTCTTCAGAATCGCGGCATCGTGCCCAACGGCAAAGCCGGTCTTCGCGTCGACGAACGCCAGTGCAGTGAGCGTACCGCGCGTTGGCACATCTGCCTGGTGCCACGTCTCACCCACATCGTCGGAGTACACCACCACGCCACGCTCGCCGGCCGCAACGAGCCGATCACCCGCCTGTGCGATGTCCAGAAACACGACCTTTGTCGCCAAGGGCGCCTTGATCGCCGGCAGCGGCTCGACCGCAGCCGCGACCGGAACATCAAAAATCAGAAACGCCAGCAACATGCTGGCGAGTAACCGCACCATCATTCCCCCTTTCATGGAACTGCCGAACATTCCACCTTGTGGACATTTTCGGCTCGCTGCAGCACGGTACCCGCGCGCGACATGCCACTGGAATCAAGGGCTTGCACCCTTGATTCCAGTCGTGACTCCGTGCTGGGAACGCGAGCGCTGAATCAATCAACGCTCCCGTAACCGCAATCGGTTCAGCGCGTCCCGAACTTACGCAGGCCCTGCGGCGTGAAAATCGTCAAATCGACCGTGGTCTCGTCCGTGGTCTCAAATTTCGGCATGCCGAAACCACTGGCCTTACCCGCCTGGACATGCCAATAGGGATAGGTCGTATAGCGCCCGTTGACCAGGTCGATTTGCGAATCGCCCATGATTCGGATGATGCGCTTGTCGTACAGGTTCAGGTTGTATTGCTCGCCGACCCGCCACAGCCGATCCTTGGCGTCATACGCCTCGAATGCCACACCCATCCAGGTGTCCTCGTCGAAATAGGCGACGTGACGCTTGTAAAGGTGGCGGAAACCCGGCTTGAGCTGGCTGTCCATCACCCACACACGGTGCAGCTCGTAGCGCAGGATGTCCTGGTTGACGTGCTTTTTGCCGTAAATGTCGTTGAAGGTAAGGTTCGGATCGACGATTTTGTAGGCGTTGTAGGGAATGAACAGCTCCTTGCCCTTCTGCATGCTGTAGCTGTGGCGCGGCTCCTTGCCGCCGAACCACCACATCCACCGCGAGGACACCGTGCGCTGCCCGTCAGAACCGAACGAAGGGCTGTCGTGGAAGCCTATTTCCGGCGCCTTGCGCACGCGGCGTTGGCCGGGAATGTACAGATACACCTGGAAATCGGTGTTCTGGGCATACATACAGCCGCCGAACACGAGTCCGGACGAGCGCGGCGGCTGCTCGATCTGCCAGGAATCACACAGGAAGGCACCGCCCCACTGGGTGAACCACTCGTTGGTCGGCTTCTTGTCGGCCGGAACTTGGTAGGGCCAGTATTCGCGCGAGCGAATGATGACATCGGTGCGATTACCGAGTGAGTCGATCAGCGCACCATCGCCCATGGCATCCACGGTAGTGCCGCGGTAGGCGCCCAGCATCGAATTCCAGCCCATTTCCTCGGCGGTCTTCGGGATCGGGAACGGCACGCCGCCACCCGGCTGGACGTTGATCAGGCACAGCTCGCCTTTGGCTGCATACTCCGGACACATTTCCACGCTTTTCGCCTGGACCTTAGTGGCCTCGACGAACCAATCCGGGTAAGAGGCACTGCGCCGGCTGGGGTAGACATGCATCCGGAAAGTCTCAGGATACTGCTTGAACATCGCGACCTGTCCCGGCAGCAGATTGTCTTTGTATTGCTCGTAGTTCTGCGCCGTGATGGTGAACAGCGGCTTGTCGTCCGCGTACGGGTCCACCCAGGGCTCGCCGGGCTTGAAGCCGGCCGGCGGCGTCTGGATGCCGCCGGTCCATTCCGGAATGGTGCCCGCCTGGTTGCCGGCGCGGGTTGCCCCGACCGGCGTCAAGGGCGTGCCGGTTTTACCGAGCTGGGCAATCTCCTCGTCCGTCAGCTTGGCCAGAACCGGGCCCGCGAGTGCCAGGGCCAACACGCCCGCTCCGGCAACGCGCAGCGCACGATTGGTTAAAATCATCATGGAAATCATCCCCTTACAAAAGCCCGTCGTCAGAAGGAGTAACTCGCATTAAACGACAGGAAATCGCGATCATCCGTCGCATTCAGGCGGCTGTTGGCCGCATTCACACTGCTATCTTTGCCCCAGAAATTGGTGTAGGCGATACCGCCTTTCCAGCGTTCGTTGCCGTAATTGAAGTTGAGCCCCAAGGTCACCGCCTTGCGGCCTTCGACCATCAACTTTGCACCGCCCACCTCGTTGGAGTAGCCGTGGATATCCCAGGAAAACGCCACGCTGGGCTCCAGCGCGATCAGATTGAACAGGGCTGCCTGATAGGTCATCGAGTGGCGGATCACCAGCTTGCCGAAGTCTTTGCTGACATCCGACTCGAAGACGTTGTACAGCGTATTGCCGCCCGCGCCCTTGAGCGCTCTACCGTTCATGGTCAGCGGCTGCGTGGATGGAAGCCCACCGAGCCAGCCCCACGCGATCTCGCCGACGGTGCTGGCCGCATCGGCCTTCAACGCATGCACCACGCCCCAGTTCTTCTGCACCGTGAACTGCGCCTGATAACGCTCGACGCGCTCATAACCCTTGATGCCGTCACCCACATGATAGCCGGCCATGAGCGGCGTGAATGGCCCGCCGAAGGGCGTGGACAGCAGCAGCGGCAAGGTCATCTGCAGCGGTGCGTTGCGCCGGTACGACAGCTCGCCGCTGTAGGCGACACCGGCGTAGTTGGTGTTGAAGGAGGCGCCCCAGCGCTCGATGTTTTCCGGATAATCGACCTGGAACAAGCCGCTGCCGACGATGCCCGAGATGGCGGGCAGGTGGTCGTGGAGGTTCTGATAGTAAATAGCCACCTCACCGCCGTTACCGAAGTTCGGCAGGAAGCGGCGCAGCGCCACGCCCCACTGGCCGCCGCTGCCCAGATTGTCGCCAGTGCGCACCAGCAACCCGCCCAACAGGTCGCAGTGCCCGCCATCGGGCGCCAGGCAGCCCGCCGGGGAGTTGCGGTAGCCACCGCCGTCGGTGATGGCGTCCAGCGTGGTGTAGAAACTGCCAACCGGGTCGAGCTTGATCTCGTCGTAGGCGAACAGGGCAAATGCCTCGAGCGTGTAATTTTCGAGGAAGTTGAACGCGACGTCGATCGAGGGCGTGCCGACGTAGGCGTCTTTGAGCTCCGAGCCCGGCGTGCGCAGCTTGCTGATGTCCACCGTGTTGATGTCGTTCAGCGAGCCGCCGATGAACGTGCTCTCGCCCCAGGAAATCACCTGCTTGCCTAGCCGCACCGACAGCGACTGGTCGTCGAAAAAGCGTTTGTACACAAACGCATCGGTGATATCGCCATGCTGTTTGGCGCGATTTTCGGCCGCGTCGGGCAGGTTCTGGTTGGCCATCTCGAAGTCATAGAACCAGTTGCCGCGCACCAGGGCGCCGTAGCTGCCGCTGTGTACTTCCAGCGTATGCGATCCCCTGATCTGGTTCTGGAAGATGTCCCATTTGTCCTGGAACAGGTAGCGGTTGCCGTACACCGTCTGGTTGAACGGGTCCGGCTTGCCGGTGCGCTGCGACAAGGTCCAGGTCAGATCCGTGTCGAAAGAGGCATCGAGTTGGCCGATGTTGAACTGAAACGCGCCGGCGCCAGGCGCCAGGCCGAGCGCCGCGATCCCCGCCACCGCAGGCAACAACCGACAAAAAACTGTTGTTTCTTTCATAACCCCTCTCCCACAAGCTCAGTAACGTAAAGGATCATAGCAAAAGCCGCGCCCTGGCCGTGTCGCCCGACGCGCCACCATCGCCTCAATGCGCGAGGCCGCGTGTCGATAAGCGCTCCTTCTCGACATCGATCAGCCAGGCCGCGAGAGCCGGCAGCAAGACCACCGCGCCGACCATGTTGACGAAGAACATATAGGCCAACAGTACGCCCATGTCGGACTGGAACTTGAGCTCCGAGAAATACCAGGTGGCCACACCGATCGACATGGTGCTGGCCGTGAAGATCACCGCCGTGCCGGCCTGCTTGAGGCCCTCGTAATAGGCCTCCTTGAGCCCGAGACCCCTTCGGATATTGGCCTGGGTGCGGGCGAACAGGTAAATGCCGTAATCGACGCCCACCCCCACGCCCAGCGCCACCACCGGCAGCGTGGAGACCTTCAGGCCGATGTTGAGCATCACCATCACGGCGTTGGCCAGAATGGAAACCAGCGCCAGTGGCAGCAGAATGCACAGCGACGCCCGCCACGACAGGAAGGTCAGGTAACACAGAATGCCCACGGCGACGAACAGCGCGCCCATCATCGTCAGCTCGGCGCGCGCCACCGCCTCGTTGGTGGCGGCCATCACGCCGGCGGGGCCAGACGCCAGACGGAACGCCACCTTGGCACCGTCACCCTCCTTGGGTCGCGGAAACGTCTTCACCGCCTCCACCACGCGTTCGAGCGTCGGCGCCTTGTGGTCCCACAGGAAAATGCGGATCGGAATCGCCTCGCAGGTGTCGTTGAATAGCTTTTGATTGAGCTCGATATTGCGCATCGCCGAGCCCAATCCCGCGGCCGTGCGCGGCAGCCCATAAAACTTGATGTGCCCTTCGTTGTTGCCGACGTTGCGGTCTTTCATCACCGAGGTCAGCGTAGCCACCGACTGCACGCCCTCGACGTTAGAAACGTGCCAGACGAAGCGGTCGATCGTTTTCATCATGGCGTAGTTGGTGCAGCCATCGCGCGGCATTTCTGCAATCACCGTCAACTCGTCGATACCGACATTGAAGTTACTGATGATGGCCTTGATGTCCTGGTTGTAACGGGCGTCCGGCCAGAACTCCGGCGCGCCGACCTCGCTGTCGCCAATGACGAGCGACTGCCATTTCCACCAGCCAAAGCCGAGCAACAACACGGCCACGACGATCACCACCGAGCCACGTCGGCGGTCGGCGAATCCAGACAGAAACCGGAAGAACGGCTTCTCCTGCTCGAGCACACGGGCGCGGATGCGCTCGACCGTGCGCGGGCTCATGCTGGCATAGGACAGCAACACCGGCAGCATGAACTTGTTGGTCGCCACCATCACCGCCACGCCGATGCTGGCGGTGATACCGAGCTCCTGGATGATGTCGATGTCGATGATCATGATCACGGCAAAGCCGACCGCATTGGCCAGCAATGCCGTGGTGCCCGGGATGAACAGCTTGTTGAACGACTCGCGCGCCGCAGTACGCGCGTCCGCCCCGGACAGGATTTCGAGCTTCCAGGTATTGGTCATCTGGATGGCGTGGCTGACGCCTATCGCCAGGATCAGGAACGGCACCAGAATGGACAATGGATCGATGCCGTAGCCGAGCAGGCGAATCAGTCCTAACTGCCAAATCACCGCCGTGACCGCCACCAAAATGGCGAGCGCGGTGATCTGCAGAGAATTGGAGTAGAAATAAAGCATCACGCCGGTGATGAGCACCGCCACCACGAAGAACAGCATCACCCCCATCGCGCCCTGGATGACGTCGTCGATGAACTTGGCGAAGCCGATGATCCTCACCTCGACGTTGTCATTGGCGTACTTGGCGCGGATCGCCTCGAGCGCCGCCGCCACCTCGCGGTAATCCAGCGGCTTGCCGGTGGCCGGGTCCTTATCCACCAGCTCGGCGCGAATCAGAGCCCCGCGGAAATCATGCGACACCAGCCGCCCCACGTGCTGGGAGACCAGCAGGTTGCGGCGTACCTGCTCGATGCTTTCCTTGCTCGGCTTGAAATCGGGCTCGACCACGCGATGGCCGGCGAAGCCCTCCTCGTTGACCAGAACGTAGTCGACGTTGGGCGTGAATAGCGACGTCACCGACGAGCGGTCGACACCCTTGATGAACATGACGTCCTGCGTGGCCTGTTCTAGCGTCTTGAAAAAGTCGACGTTGAAAATGTCGCCCTCTTTCTGCATCAAGGCCACGATGATGACGTTGGCGCCACCGAATTGATCGCTGTATTTGGCGTACGTCTGCATGTACGGGTGGCTGAGCGGGATGGACTTGGTGAAGCCCGGGTCCATGCGCAGAAACGACGCGTGATATCCAAGAAAGGCCGTCACCAGCGCCAGCACGATGAGCACCACGCCGCGGTGACGTATCAGCGCGTCGGCCAGCCAGGCGGAAAGGCGCGCCATGGCGCTGGCGTAATTCGAGGTCAACATGACTCCTCCAAATCTCTGCTGTGCGGTCGCTTACTGCACGTCGAGCGTCAGGCGGCGTACCCCACCCTCGCCGAATGCCAGCCAGGCACCGTCACGGGTCGGCAGCAGCCGCGCGTTCTTACGCCGGTCTTTCTGCGACACGATTTCGAAGCTGTCGCCGCCGTCGCGGCTGATTGCGATTACGCCATCGAGTCCGGCGAGCACCACCGCACCCGATGCGGTAACCGTAGCGGACATGAAGGATTTGTCGGTGCCCGTAGGCACCAATCGCCAGCTGGCGCCGTTGTCGTCGCTGACCGCCACGTGGCCGAGCATGGCGAACGCAATGACCCGCCCGCGCGGCGTGGCCGCCACACCAAAAAACGACCCGCGATAGGGGCTGTCGAGCTGCGTCCAGGTATCGCCGCCGTCATCCGAGCGGTACAGCACGCCCTGCTCCGCCGCCAAAAAGAGACTGCCCGACGGCGCCTTGACGATGCCAAACAAATGGCCATCGAATTCATCG